>CANKTT010000019.1 GCA_947486505.1 Actinomycetota bacterium
GTAATCACAGACATTATCGCCAACAGTGATTGCACTATCTACCGCGCGCGCGGGTCCATTGACCAGCAACGACATCGTGAGCGCTGTAATACCGACTGCAACTGAACTTCGACTAAATCTCATTTCATCTCCAAAAAATGTGTGGTGCGCGAAGTCACCAAAATTTCTACTAAAACTATTTTTACAACACTTTGGACATGAGAATACGTGATTTTTTGCATTTTCAGGAGTAAATTCACTTAAATTTCACAAAGTAAATCGAATATAATGGACTTTTGCAACAATTTTGCTAAGTGCAGGGTAAAGAGACGGGTATCGAATTTAATTAGGGCTTACCGTTCACACCTAATGCATCAAGAAGCACCGCTTCAGTCACTCCAAGTTTCTTAGCTGCGGCCGCAGTGTCTGGTGGCATCGATGTTCCTAGAGCTGCCATCAACACATCTTTTGTTACACCAAGTTCTTTTGCTACTGTTGCGAGATCGGGCATTGGCATCTGCCCTCCACCCATTGCGGGCATTGGCTGGATCTGACTTGCATCCACTTCTCCGTGGAAGCAAGTAATTGATGACCGCACATCAGACGTGTCTAGAAGTACGTAGTGGTAAATGCCGCCTGGGAATTCAGGTGTGGCACTCACAATTCCATTGCACTCATCTAAGTTGTTTGCTGTAAGTTGCTTTCCATTAATGTCACGGTCGCCATAGATTGGGAAACCATCAAGGGCAAAGCCAATGATGTGAGAGGGCTTTGAGGCCTCATCCACTTTTGCAGTGACACATGTTGAAAGGCCGTGATAGTGGTAAGCGCCTTGCTGCGGTGTTGGGTGGCCGGTGCACTTGTCTATAAATGATGCAGTGATGCCGCTTGCATCTGTAACTGTGAAGTTACTTGCCATCGCAACAGTTTTTCCATCACCCTCAAACGGGTTATAGAGAACTGCTCCAGAGATCATTACTCCGATAGATCCCAAAGATGTGCTGGTTACGGTTGATACATACTTCGGAGTGGTTGTGATCGTGAATTTGTAAGTTTGTGCTGTAGTGGGATCTGCCATGACACTTGCTGTAGTTGCATCAGGAACCACTACGCCCGCATCAGGAACTGCGTAGTAGGCATCTCTTCCATGGTCTGGAATTCCATTTGGTTCCATGATTACTGATCCGTCGGAATAACTAAGCTGCACTGTCGGATTCCATGAAGCGGTTTTTATCGCATCGGTAGTTGTTGCATCTGCAGTCACATCAGAAGAAGGTGACCCAGTCAAAGTAGTGCTAGGGGTGCCAGCATTTTGGGATGCAGAACAAGCCACAACATTAAGTGCAATTACTACTAAACCTGCGACTGCGATCATTACCTTCTTCATGGTGAACCTGTCTCTTGTTTTGATTGCCAAAAAGAGGCATCCCCAGGCTCTTTATAGGAAAAGTTTATCTGGGATTGGCCCCACCAAGTTCAGGCAGTGCTTAAACACTCCACCCCACCAATAGAGTGAGCCCATGAGCGATCAGCGGAAATCCATCACAATGTTCGTTTCGTTGGCGAAGGCAGAGCATCCTTTGTCGAAGTGGAGTTCTTGAAATAATAATGAAGATTATGGGGTTACTTAAGGCATCTCACTTCGGCCCAACCCTGCTTGTCGTCAGCATTACTTATGTATTGTCACTCACTCAGTTTTCAATTAGTGATTCCATATTTATTGCCTTTGCCATTCTCCTTGGGCAATTTGTTGTTGGCTGGAGTAATGACCTCATTGATTTCCCGCTAGACAAAGCCGCCTTTAGAGTCAAAAAACCACTAGTGGCTGGCACCATCACCGAAGCGGTATTAAGAATTTCGATAGGTATTGCGTTATTAGGTGCCTTGATAATTTCCCTATTAAGTCCATTGGGAGTTGGTGGAAGTGCAATCCACTTCATCGGTTTACTAAGCGCTACTGCCTACAACCTCAAACTAAAGTCGACTTTACTTTCAGTCGTGCCTTACATTGTTTCGTTCGGAGCGCTTCCCTGGGCAATCTATCTTTCAGCTGGGTCTAAACCACCGACCTGGATTGTCTTAGGTTTCATCCTTTTTGCATCGGCATTTCATTTCTTAAATGTATTAAAAGATATGGATGTGGATGTTGGTCAAGCCGTCATGGGGTTGCCACAAGTTCTTGGTCGCAAAAAAAGTATTGCCGTGGCACTATTCCTGGCAGGACTGGGTGTCTTGGTTATAGTGCTTGAATTTACAGGACTCTAACTGAGCCTGTGCCTGCCAACTATTTTTCGATTACCGGTTTCTTCAGTGGCAGAAAAACTCTGCATTGCTAATCCAATAACTACCAAGATGAGTCCGACTGCACCGTTAATAGTTACTGCCTCGCCCAACACGACGACTCCAAGTACTGCCGCCGTAACAGGATCTGCCAGCATCATCGTGGAAGCAACTCCTGGGCTGATGCCCTTTAAACCAACAATTTGAATGCCATTGGCAATACCCATTGTGACGGCGCCGAGGTACACAGCAAGAAAAATTGTTTGGGTCGTCCATTGCACCGCGAGTACGTCACTTCGCACAATAAAGAACAGTCCAACGGATCCGAGTAGAAAGGCCATACCCGATACTGGTCAATCCTAAAGGAAGCGTAATGCCACTGATACCGGTGTCTGAAAAAGCAAACTCTCCTATTGAGGTCAGCTGGCTACTAGATTCAAAGGTTACCGAGGTCAGGGAAGGCGAAGAATTGAAGGCAACATCATCAATAGTGGTAACAGTTGCAGGGATGGCGATGCTGGAGAGAGTTGTGGCCTGAAAAGAGTACCCCCCGATTGATTTAACACCAGAGGGAATCGTGATCGTGCCAACACATGCCGACGCACTTGTAATCGTGTCTGCTACGATTGTAAAGGTCGGCTCAGTGTTAGTGATCGATCCAGTCGCGCAATCGTATGTTACATCAGTGAGCACATTTGCCCTCGCTGGACTTGAGATTAACCCAGAAAGCATTATGACTAATGCAAATAGCGCTATTAATCGCTTCGACATATCAGCCAACGCTAATTTTGCTTATAGGAATAACTCGTAGTTCAGTAATTTCAATCTTGATCTTGATGTTGGATTTCTTAACTCCGAGCTTAATCAAGTTCGCCTGCAATCTTTCCGCGCGCACCTTGGCGAGTGCCTTTACATAAGAAATTGGCACACCAGGCAACTTGCCTGCAACGCCAGTGACTGTGTAGGTCGCACTAGAGCCAGACTTTTTTATGATGCCCTTTAGAACAGCACTGCCTTGCGTTGGAAGTGCAGAATTACTTGTTGGGAACCTCGGTAAAACGACGGCTGCTTTTGCTGATGGTTTGGTTGCCACTGGTGCCTTAACCACTGGCTTGGCCACAACTGGAATCAATTCCCAAGTCGCAAACAATGTCACATCAGTTTCTGGCATTTCAAAAGTAACTGAACCTGTTGAGCCATAACTAGTTCCCGAGCCATCTTCAGCAGTGTTCCAGCCAACAAATTTGTACCCAGACTTTTTCAGTACACCAGAGTTGGCCGACACTGTGACAGTTGAGCCGAAGTCATAGTCTGCATCGACAGGGACTGAGCCACTGGATTTTCCATTTCCAGAGTAAGTCACGGTTCCAGAATTTGACCATTGAGCGTAAAGAGTTACGTTATCTGCCGGCATCCTGAAGGCGGCTGGATACCCGTACTGTGTGCCAGTTCCGTCTGCTTTAGTGTTCCAACCCGAGAACACATAACCCGTTTTGGTGAGCTTGCTATAAAAAATGGACACAAAGCTGTCGTATTCGCGTGTAGTACTTGGAGTTGGCAAGTCTCCACCGGTGTTGCCATTACCGTCATATCCAAAGACATAGGACTTTTTGCTCCACTTGGCAAACAGTTCGACATTCTCTGCTCCGATTGTGAAAGTTGAAGCAACTGCGCGATCTGTTCCATTGCCATCAGCTTGAGTGTTCCAGCCAGCAAAGTCATAGCCTGTGCGCTGGAAGTTGTTCTCATTGTCACGAACCGTTACTGAAGAGCCGTAGGCGTGTGGATTAGGTCCCATACCAAAGCCTGAATCGCTTCCATTTCCGGTGTAGTAAACACCGAATTGCTTGGGAGTCCACTTTGCGTAAAGGACTACATCGGAAGAAGTAATTGTGAACAATGAAGTTGCTGTCCGATCAGTTCCGAGGCCATCTGCTTGAGTGTTCCAACCAGCAAAATCGTAACCAGTTCGGCTTAAGCTTCCAGAGTTTCCTAGAACAGTGACTGAAGAGTTGTAGTTGTGAGGAGAGGCTCCATCTACTGGAGCATTTCCGCCAGTGTTTTCATTACCGTTATAGGTAACAGTGTGGGTTTCGGCTTTCCACTTGGCGTAGAGGGTTACTGAACGTTCAGCAATTGTGAAAGAGCCTGAAGTTGGATATGAAGTTCCTAGGCCATCTGCTTGAGTGTTCCAACCATCGAATGTGTAGCCAGTCTTTTCCAGTGATCCCGAATTGGTCAATACATTCACTGAAGAATTCTTAGGGTGCGGGGAGTTTGGATCAACTGGCGCTGATCCTCCAGTGTTACCGTTACCGTTGTATGTAACTTTTGGATCTCCAAGCCAGTTTGCGTATAAAATCGTCGTTCCAACCGGCGCGTTAAATTGGTCATTCGGCTGAAGCACTGTTCCTGATCCATTTTTTGCTATCGTCCAGCCGTCAAAAGTGAAGCCGGTGCGGAGCAGATTGCCTGCGCCTAAGGCTGTTACGGGATCTCCTGTGGCATAGACGGAATTATCACTTGGAGCGCTACCCGAACTAGCTCCATTTCCGTCGTAAAGCACAAGCGAACCCCCGTTCGCAACTGTTAGCCCTTTCCATGTGGATCCCGCTGCTGGATATCCAGTAGATCCATCTGGGACGTATGCCTTTGCTGCACTGTTGATGAAACCAAAAGCACTGTCATTAATGTTTTGAGGCACACTCATGCCCAAAAAGTAAATGTCTTTAAGATCGCTTGCCCCGAAGAAAACGTTTGGCCCTACGGCATCAAGTGCCGGTGGCATAATTACGCTCGTCAAACTGTAGTTGAAGGCAAACGCGCCCTGGCCCAGTGTCGTTATGCCGATCGGCATGATGATTCGAGTGAGTCCAGTATCAGCGATTCCATTGGCACCAATGCTCGTAACGCTGTCAGGAATTACAATGCTTGTCATGCCTTGCTGTGAATAGAGCCCATTGGATCCGATAGCAGTTACACCATCAGGAATCACTGCCGCTCCTACACAGTCAATGGTCGGGCCGCTTTCGCCAGAATTTTTCGAAACCACAACATTGTTAAGAATCTTGAAGTAGCCGCCGCCACTACACGCGACATTGCCATTAGGGGCCGCCTGAGCGGGAACAGAAATCAAGCCGGAAAAAACACCAGCGATGACAAATACAGAAAGTGCGCGCTTTAACAAAACAAACTCCGAAGACATTGGAACGAAAAAAAATTTACTTTTCAATCTACAAATTATTCTTGCTTCATGTAGAAATCTTCACATGTGTGAAAACGGACTAAGTGCGCAAACTTCACATATGTGAAATCGGACATCGATTGAGATCTTCACATATGTGAAATATAGTTTTGCCAAGTAATCGCGATCACAACTTTGTCATCATCGTTTGAAATACTCCAGGTTCCGCCAAATTTATGGACCCAAGCATCTATCACGGCAAATCCGTGACCTTGATTCGCTTGGTGCGTATCGAATGAACGTCCATTGTTGGCAATCTCGAGTTTCAGTTCTAGTTCTGACCTGTTGACATGAACATCAAAATGTGTGGCATTTCCGTGCGCCAAACTGTTTAATAACGCTTGTTCGATTATTCGGTAAACCCCTAATCCGAAACGTTCTCGAGCTTCGATGTCTAGGTCGAATGCTTGCATGTTGTGCAGGTTCCACGAAAGTACATTTTTGTAACTGGATAGCAATCGTTCGACGCACACTTCCAGCCCATCTTGCTGGATATTTGGACTTATTGATTTACTGAAGTCACGCACCTCATGGGAACGAACATTCTCTATTTCGGAAATTATTGAAAGTATTTTTCTAGAGTTTTCATCGTCGACACCGTCTCGAATTTGGTTTAGCTGAATTCCAATGGCGACCAGTCGGGTTTGCAAGTTGTCATGTAGGTGTGTTGAAACTGACGCACGAAACTCTTCTTCCGCCAGCACCAAGGACTCTTGATGAGACTCAAGTTCTTGAGATCGTTTTTGGATGTTTGCGATTAGAAATCCTGCTATTGATTCTGTGGCAGAGACGAGAATAACAAGTCGGACGAATACGCTAACTGTCTCTCCGGAAGTGCCATTCAAATCAATTTGGGAGAATAAGGCGATAGGACTTACTGCAATTCCAATAACTGCAAAATATTTTGATAACCAAAATCGAGAATTGAAATTTAAGATCAATAGTGAGCCGAAGTTACAGGACACATAGGCAAAAACCATCGTAAATAGTGAGAAAATCCCAAGCTGGCCCGAATCAACGTTCGGAACATAGCCGATCGCTTTTTGATATTCGAAGATAATTCTAAAAAACGCAAATATGGTGATTGCCGGAAAAACTGCATGAATTTTGCGCGGAGTGTTGAAATACTCTTTCGCATTCCAAAGTGATTCGGAAAGTAGAGATCTAAAGCTAGCCATGCTGAATTGGCGCGTTGGTTAGCTGTTGGTATCGCAGGATCGAAGTTACTCGCAAATCAGTGCCAGGTTCTGGTGTGGGCACAAGAATTGCATAAGCATTAGACAAGTCTCTGCGCACACTATCGAATGACATGTTTAGTTTTTCTGCGATCGCTTTTGGTTCGAGTCCGGTAGCGAGCATTGAAAGCACCAAATGTTGACGACTAGTGAGTCTGGCTGTGGTCGACTCTGAGTTGCTAACTGACTCAGGCCCACTGGCACCCGCGATCACGCGGCGACCGGTAGCAGTTACCCGAAGTACTTCAACAAGCTCATCCAAGTCGGAGTCAGCACGCTTTTGAAAAAAGGACCAGCCTTCACGTTTTTTCAAGTCTATTAAGGCTGTAATACTCTCGAGCGAATGTTGGGTAAAAAGCACAATCCCAATGTCTGGGTTGAGAAGTCGCAATTGAGTACCGACGGCCACGCCATCCATAACTTGAGCGCCAAGCGAAATGTCAATTAACGCTAAATCTGCTGATAAATTTTCACTGAAGGAAATTGCTTCTTCGCCAGTTCCAAAGTCAAACACTGCCCCAATTGCAGGCTTTGATTTCAGCACCCCGGTAATTAAGCCACGCAGCGCTGGATCGTTCTCGACATAGATAACACTTAACGGACGAATCGTCATCAGAGCCTAACTTTGGACCACTTTTGGGACCGCACTAGCCCTAATTTTAGATCAAACTTCACACATGTGCATTTTTGAAGTCCTGGAACCGGCTTAGATGTTACCTGAAACAGACATAACGCCACAAGTCAGACATTGTTTTCTACAGTAAAAAACTCCGACCCGTCAGCATCGACGGGCCGGAGTTTTCTTTGTTGCGGGTATTGCTACTTCGTTACTGCGATGGTCTTGACTGTGGTTGGTAACGCTAAATACGTTGCGTTTCCAGCCTGGGTCAGTGTCACCTTGCATGAGCCAACCTTTTTGCCTGTTACCACTATGAAGTTACCAACAACCTTTACAGAACAAATAGTTCCAGTTGTCGTAGTAGGCACCATTAACAAACCACGGTTTGTGTTTTTGCTGAAGGAGATTGTTTTCGCGACCTTAACCGATGTAGCAGCAGCTGGAGCTGTTTGAGCATCCTTGGCAACTGCATGGACAGTTGATGTTCCAGTCACCAATGGGTTGCCATCGATAATTGGCCAATCAGATAGCCCGCTGCGATCCTGGATCGCAACAGCTGCTGTGTCACCTGAACCAGTGGTTCCTAGGGCAAATGCCTTGTAACTCTTGCCGGCGGCAAGATCAGCATTTGGCGTTACGGTGACCTTTTTTACGAACTCAAGTGGTAATAAGTCGTAGTTAGTTGGCGAAGTAACGGCAAGGCATGGAATAACGGCCTGACGCGCATTTGTGCAAACTAAGGTCGATGCAACTGCAGTGCCAACCGCAGTGTCACCGCTGTACTCCTGGATTCCAACAGTCGCTGCAGTTACGCCTGAAACCAATTCGCCGAAAGTAACGGTGAAAATTGGCTTCTTAGCGTTTGCTCCTGCGGTTGTAGAGTTGATTTCAAATCCAGCTGTTGGCGCTGTCGCGTCTTCAACTGGTGTTGCCTGACGGCAGTAGCTGTTACCGGTAAGGCCTCCACTGACTGCTCCAATAGGTAGTGGGATAAATCCAGCGCCAAGAATTGCGCTTTCGATTTGTTCACGCACATTAAAGCTGTTGATTGGATCAGTCATAGTGTCAGTTTTCGTTGAGCACAAGAAACCATTTAATGGATCTAAGTAATTTCGTGTTGCCTGATTTGGATATTGGTAGCCAAAGAACAAACTCCGAGCGTACTGGTAGCCACCCGAAGCCGCTGCAATGTTTGCCGCAGTAGCTGGAACTCCACCAGTAATGCTCAGTAGTCGATCTGTGAAACCAGTCTGCTTGGTGGAGTTACCGCTTAGTACCGGGTTACCACTTCCATCAAGACCACCAAGTGCAGTTGTGTACTTGCCAATCGAGTAGAAATAAATCGCATTAGTAACCAGGTCCGTGTTGATTCCGACTGTATTTAGACGGTTTGCAATTGGGCTGGCATTGTTTTCTGGAATCAAACGCTGTAGCTTCTCTTCGCTTGTGAACACAGCTCCCGTGAATGGGTCCTCTAATGCAAGGAATCCTTCACCTTTACCTGTACCACCTGCAGCAAGTGTATCCCACGCCTGTCGAGTACCTGATGTTGTAGGAACGGTGTAAACGGCGATTGGAGTACAAGCCTTATACGCATCTGAGGTTACATAGTTTGCACCTATTGCGGCGGTGGCAAGCGGAAGCCACTTTGCTTCGCTGAACTTACTATCGGTGACGTAGGCCGCGTTTGATCCGTCCGCAACATCAGCTAGGCCTGAAAGCGTGATGTCAATCGTCGCCCAGCACTTAGTAGTGCCCTGCCAGATATCCTTAACTTGCTGGGCAGTAAGCGATGCTACGCCGTCTCCAGGAGTTACCAAAATTGTTGCTGCATCAACTTGAACGGTGTCGAACACGAAAGCTGCGAGGGCATCACGGGCGAACGCAATTGAACGGCCATCTATTGGTGCGCCTGAGCTCGAAGAACGGAAGTAATCGGCCTGTGTGTAATTTAAGGTACCTTGGTTCCATCCCGCTACGTGGTTTCGACCGCCACTTGAACCGATAAAGTGATAATCAACAGCAAGATCGCGATCATAGTTTCCGAATCCCGGCTCTTTGCCAGATACCGAGTTGATTGCTGGATTGCACTCCATGTCAAATTTCTGATCTGCAGATACTGGAGTCTGGAGGATGCATCCTGGAGCGCGATTAAAAATTGCTGCCAATGCTTGATGCATTGGATATGTCGTGTCAGAACCCGACCCAAAGATAATTGTGGACTTGCTGTTTGAAACAAAGCCTTGCGTTCCATCCGGAGAGCCAACAGGCAGGTCTGCCGAAGCTGGACTAACCAAAGTTGCTGAAAGTGCAACGGACAAAACGGTCGCCGCTACTCTTCCTTTCTTGCCTAATCTTCCGAGCATTGGATCTCCTTCGGTTAATTGATGGTAAATACCACCTGAATAATTCGAATTCTGAGGACTAAATGTGGACACTTAGTCAACGTAGATGGCTTTTAAGGTGAACAAATTATGAACATTCACTAAACAGATATTCAGAGAACTGGCGGTAGAAAATCAAAAATAACGCGGGTAACCAGAATGCTTTGGGCCAGGAAAATAGGGAAAAATACTGAATAAATAGTGACTTTCGAGAAATATAAAAGTGAGATTCGAAAGCCAATTCCAATCACGGCAAGAACAGACAGTAGCAGAAGTAGCTGTGCCATTGGAAAACTTTGATCTCCCAGTGGGTGTGTGGCCAGCCAACCTGGATTTTGGGGGTAATTAATGAACGGAGCGCTAACCATGGATGCGGTAACTGAATACATCGAAGTTGAAGCAAGTTGCGGGTCTCCTGTAACGAGTGTTAACCGGTTATCAGTTGTTGCTCCTAGCGGGCCACCGACAGGAATTTCAAGCGCCCGGTTAACTACGTAATCGGTTTTACCTTGAATTGTGGAGATAGAGATTGTGTCGCCATCGTCTAAGGATTTGATATCCTTGAAGGCTGCGCCAAAGGCTGCGCTGCGTCCAACCAAGACGGCATTTCCTTCTTGCCCAGGTCCACTAGATCCAAATAAGTGGCCAATGCCTCGGGCGGTATCACGGCTACTGCTGCCTTCAATCACCACTGATTGGATACCCAGGCTAGGTATCTCAACGATTGCAACCGGTGAACCTTGGGCAAAAGCCTGAGCAGGCAATGGGCTTAAATCATCTGTTCCCGCGGCTGAGGCGGCCTGGTTAAATCGAATTTCGAGCTCTTTGACCAGGACCGCTTGGTCGCGCTGACTCGTAGTTGGGCCAATTAAAAATGGAACTACGACAACAGCGGTTAGGACCGAAAGTAATACATACTTTCCAAGTCCGGAAATAGAATTCCGCAAGTTCTCCCCTAGACCACCTTGTTTGGAATTCTTTGGGTCGCTCTGAGATTCATTCGAATCAATTGCGACCGAAGCAACAGTCACTTGCGCAGCCTCAAAGTAGAAATTGCAGAACCTGCAAATAGGCCAAGTAAAACAAAAATTACCAACCTGCCAACTGGACTGGCTGCAATCTGGGTTTCTGAGAATGCCGAAAGTCTTACCGCCTGCGTGGTGGTGGAAACTCCGCCAGAGCCCCCCGTACCTTGATCAACGTTGTTCGTCGTACCGGAATTGGAATCGCTAGTTGCAGATTCGCTTGGTGTTGGTGTTGGTGTCGGGGTTGGACTTATTGTGGGAGTGGGAATTTGCACTTGAGCTATTGATTGCGAGATCCGGATCGCGGAAGCGGATAGCTCTCTTGGTAGCGGGGCATATCCTCTGGGCAAATAGTCAGTGCCTTGTCCTTCAATTGCGACCCAAGAGATAAAGCTTTTAAATGTTTCGATTTTTGGATCTGCATATTCCAGTTTTGGAAGGACCATGCTCGAAATCGTCGTCAATGGATAGGCCAATGGATTAGTTGGGGTGTAATCAAACTTGTATGAACCGTCTGCAGCTACCGATGCTTCTTCGTAGGCGGCAAGGAATGATTCCGCAGATGGCTTGACGCCACTGCCACCAACTGAATCAACGATGGTGACACTTGAAAGTGCGCCAAACTCAGCCGCAGCAGTTGACACATAGCCAATCCAGCCATAACTTGCATCATTTATCGGGTCTGGGTCTGGGTTGGTCAAAGACGCCAGGAGCTTTGTCTCGCCTGTTACCGGCTCAACAGAGGAAATAGCGGGGAAAATTTCCATCGGGCCAGAGGCAAACTCATTATTTCGGCCACCGAGAGCAAATACTTCTGGATTGGTTTCATGAAAGTACGTAGTCACCGCCAACGTGGCCGCTGATTGATCTGCCCGAACTCCAACAAACATTTTGTTTGGCAAAGTAATTCCAGGATTCAAGGCGGTGATCGCTGGGACATCTAAAGTTGCAAGTTGGCCGGTGAATATTTTCGTTAAAATTTCTGACGTAAGTTTTAACTCATTGATTCGCTGACCCGTACTAGAATCGCGTAAGTTGAAGGCAAATGAAATTCCAGACAATGCAATTGGAGCAAGCCCTGCAACTTCTGGTGCTGAGTCACTATCAGCACAATCGTTTCCACTCAAGCCTTGATCTGTTATTGCGTAGTCGACCAGACCGCACTGAAAATCGTGTAACCCGAACTTGTCGCTTTCAGCGACATAATCCACACTCACGGACACTGGCTCTTCGCAAGTCACTGGACCCCATGAAACAAACGCACGAGCCAACGCAGCTGTTCCCTTGCCCGTAACCGCACCTGGTAGTCCCTGCGGGCATCCACCCGGGCCAGGAACGAAATCAATATTTACTGAAGCCAAATTTGTTGGGTCATCCACCGAGAAAACTCTGATCTCGCATAAATCATCAACGTCGCACTTTAGAAATGGTGCAGATGGCACCATGATGTCCAGATCATTCGTGCGGGTGACTTTGTAAACCGAGTTGCCAGCTCCCAGGCTGTCGGCTGTCGCCCAAGTTGTGCCGCCACATTGCCTTGCGGTTGTTGCGCCACGTTGGCATTGCTGAATCTTTAAATCACCATCTGGGATTAACCCGGAGTAACTGACGATGATGAGTTGATAGTTATCCAAGCGCTCAGTAATCGATAGATTCAGGTCTGGGCCTGAAGTTGCATTGGAAGGGCTCACCATCAGAGCCACCATGGCTGTGACAAACAAGCTTGCTAATGTCCGACGCTGACCTTGTTTACCTTTTAGCATGATATTCACACTGTCCTTTATGCGATGGCTAGGGTCAAGCCAAATATGCCTAGTTCAGTTTCAATTAACCCAAAGTACATCTCGAATACAGACAAAAGCCTTGTATTGTTCAGAAATACCCAGATATGGATCAAATTAGGGAAACTAAGTTAACTCTGTGTTAATCCAAAGTACATCTCGAATACAGGCTTACGTAACGCAATAAACAGGAGTTTACGAAACGTTAAACTCATGGACATTGGTGAGGTTAGATCTTTCGACAGAACCGATTATCAAGAACAAGACCAGCCACGAGTGCTAAAGCGATCCTTGAGTAAAGAGGATCGGGTTTACGAAGCCGCAGCTGTAGCAGGCGGCCTTAGCACCCTGGTAATTCTGGCATTTATTGGATTCTTTCTATTTGCTCGGTCATCCCTGGTTTTCTCTGAAGTTGGCTGGGGCTTTTTTACATCACTTTCGTGGCGTCCGGATGCATCCCCGCCCGAGTTTGGGATTGTGGCAATCCTTTATTGGACTGTGATTATCGCAATCATCGCGCTTGCAATTGCAATGCCACTTTCTGTACTTACTGCGCTGTTCTTAGTTGAATACTCCCCTCGTAGCCTGCGCGGACCACTTCGCGCACTCGTTGACTTACTCGCTGCAATTCCATCGTTGATTTACGGATTATGGGGACTGTTCTTTTTGCAACCTCACTTAGTCGGTATCGCCAAGTGGCTTAGTGACCATGCTAGTTTTGTGCCGCTGTTTCGAGTTAATGAACCTACGTTTACTGGTTCGGCATTCATTGTGTCTGTCGTACTTGCGCTTATGATTTTGCCAATTGTCACCAGCATTGTCCGCGAAGTTTTGGAACAAACGCCGCCAGGCGAAAAAGAGGCTGCACTTGCACTAGGTAGCACGCGTTCAGGAATGGTACGAAGCGTGATGCTGCCATTTGCGCGAGGCGGAATCATTGGTGGCTCAATGCTGGGCTTGGGCCGCGCACTTGGAGAAACAATCGCAGTAGCGATCATTTTGAGCCCGAGCTTAGTTATCAGTCCACGAATCCTTGAAACTGGAACAAACTCGATCGCAAGTTTGATCGCACTTAAATTTGGTGAAGCAGATGAGCTATCACTTTCTGCATTAATGGCCGCTGGACTTACGCTCTTTGTTTTGACTTTGACAGTTAACTTCATCGCATCATTCGTAGTTGCTCGCTCTCGCTCTGGAGCTGGTGTTGATGCGTAATTTTTCTCAAACCAGGGACGATACGCTTCCGGCGGATGTTCCTAGATCTCTTAGGAATTGGCGAATTGATGATTTTTCACTTCTCATTGGATCTGCACTTGCTGCGATCTCAACAACGTGGGTGATTTACACTGCTTTAACTCCCGCCACCGGAAAAACTGGATTCTTTCTGATCTCCTACATTACTTTTTTGATTCTTTACGTGATGACCTGCACGCTTGAACTTGGTAAGCAAAATGCTTTCGATAATCTGTGGACAGTTTTAACTTGGTCTGCTGCGCTCTTACTCCTCGCTCCACTAACAACAATTTTGCTTTACGTGATCATCAAAGGCTACGCCGGACTCAATGTCGAGTTCTTCACGAAAGATTTAAGCGCTACTGGAACTCTTGATTCAGGTGGTGGCGCATCAGCCGCAATCGTTGGAACTTTGCAGCAAGTTTTTATCGCGGTGCTTATTTCGGTGCCATTAGGACTTTTGACTGCTGTTTATCTGAACGAAGTCAAAGGCAGATTCCGCCGGCCAGTTCGAATGTTTGTTGATGCAATGAGCGGAATTCCATCCATCGTGGCAGGCCTATTTATTTATGCCGTGTGGATTATTGCCTTAGGAAATGTGTTTTCCGGATTTGCTGCAGCCCTTGCCCTTTCAATTTTGATGCTTCCAACTATTACTCGAACAGCCGAAGAAGTTTTGCGCCTCGTTCCAGATGGAATGCGAGAAGGAGCTCTAGCGCTTGGCGCGACAAGATGGCAAACCACATATAGGGTCGTAATGCCTACTGCGGCTAGTGGACTGATCACTGCGATCGTTCTTGGAGTTGCCCGCGCAGTCGGCGAAACCGCTCCACTCATCATGACTTCTTTTGGTTCAACCGCGATGAACGCAAATCCTCTAAACGGAGCACAGGATTCTCTGCCACTTTTTGTTTATCGACTGATTGCAAATCCGTTTGCAGCTCAACAACAACGGGCTTGGACAGGTGCGCTAGTACTCGTCATAGTCGTTCTAGTTCTATTTACGATTGCTCGAATCCTGGGAGCAAGAGCTTCAGGAAAAAGGAGATAAATAATGTCAATTGACCTTAGCGAAACTCGAGAGTTTCAAATCGAGCCAGCACCTGGAACCCTGATTGCAGATGCCGTTAGTTGCTGGTTCGGTGAGCGCAAAGTGCTCGACCGAGTAAGCCTTGAAATGCGGCCACTGACCGTAACTGCATTGATCGGGCCATCTGGTTGTGGCAAATCTACGTTCCTAAGGTCATTGAATCGTATGCATGAATTAGTTCCGTCAGCTAGATTCGCAGGTCGAGTGCTTCTCGATGGTGAAGACATCTACGACACCTCGGTACGTGCCACTACTACCCGCAGGCGCGTTGGCATGGTGTTTCAAAAACCAAATCCGTTCCCTTCAATGTCGATTCGCGACAATATCCTCTCTGGCCGCAAGCTTTCCGGCATGACTACACCAAATCCAGATGAAGTTGTCGAAGTAGCCCTCACTCGAGCGGGGCTATGGAAAGAAGTTCGCGACCGTCTGGAATCTGCCGGTGGCGCGCTGTCAGGCGGCCAACAGCAAAGACTCTGTATCGCCCGTTCACTAGCAGTGGATCCGGAAGTTTTGCTTATGGATGAGCCATGTTCAGCGCTCGATCCAACTTCAACTATGAAAATTGAAGAAACCATTCAAGAAATTTCTGATCGCGTAACTGTTGTAATCGTTACTCACAACATGCAACAGGCGCAACGGGTTTCACAGCAATGTGCATTCTTCTTAGCAGCCGAAAATCAACCTGGATACATCGTAGAAGTTGGCGAAACTCGCAAGATGTTTAACAATCCGGATGATCCAAGAACTGAAGATTATGTAAATGGAAGATTTGGGTGATGGCAATGAAACTAACTCAACTAGTCACAAGCGTTTTCTTAATTCTTGCCGGGATTGTGCCACTTTCCACGGCACATGCTGCAGGCATCACCGTCGCTGGCGCAGGATCCACTTGGAGTCAAGTAGCCGTTGACCAATGGCGAGCTGACGTTCGTACCAAACTGGGAATTACGATCAACTACCAAGGAAATGGATCCTCAGCGGGTCGCCAGTTTTATGTTTTGAACCAGGTGGATTTTGCTGTTAGTGAGATTCCGTTTACTACCGAGGAAGCTTCGCAACTAAAAGCTGCTGGAAAGTCCTACCAGTACATACCGATTGTGGCTGGCGGTACAGCATTGATGTTTAACCTCAAGGATGCAAGCGGCCGACAGGTAACTTCGCTAAGACTTTCGCCTGAAACACTTGGAAAGATCTTCACCGGAAGTATCAACGATTGGTCAGATCCCGCAATTACCGCTGACAACGGTAAGGCATTTCCTGCTAAGCGAATCGTTCCAGTAGTTCGTTCAGATGGTTCTGGAACTTCGGCACAATTTTCGGCGTTTCTTGCAAAGCAAACATCAACCTGGTCAGCATTTGCAAAGACTCAGGGCGTAAGTGCCAAAGATGGCACATCGAACTACCCACAGGGTTGGGGTAACTCAGTTGCACAAAAAGGCTCCGATGGTGTTGCTAACTTTGTGGCTAACACTTCAACAGGTGGTGGATCAATTACTTATGTTGAAACCGCATATGCATTGCAGCGAGGTTTTCCAGTCGCAGCCGTCAAAAATGCCAGTGCAAACTTCACGCTTCCCACGCCTGCAAATGTTGCGACCGCATTGACTAAGGCAACTCTCAATAAAGATAGAACTCAAAATCTAACTGGTGTGTACACGAATAAAAGCAAGAGCGCGTACCCGTTATCTAGCTACTCATACATGATTATTCCAACAACGGGCCTTAATGCTGATAAGGCAAAAGTAATCGGGCAATTTGCGCTTTACTTTGCATGTGAAGGCCAGCAAAAAGCGGCGGTACTTGGTTACTCTCCCCTTCCAAAGAATTTAGTTCAGGCAGTATTTGATGGAATAAGTGGACTCCAAGGGGCAGATGCTCCACCAGAATTGAACGCAAAGAATTGTGCCAATCCCTCCCTATCGGGTGATCTGGGCGCTGGCGCCGACGACGCAGGAACCAGCACGGGAGCTACCGCAGGCAGTGGATCCACAACTGATGGCACGACAACTGATGGCACGACAACTGATGGCACGACAACTGATGGCACGACAACTGATGGCACGACAACTGATGACAGTACCACGGGTGGAAACACAGTTATCGATGACACCAAGTATTCACAGATGCAACCGGTTCAGGTGTCAATCACCACTTCAAGCTTTGCCTCTCCAACTACGCTTGGACTCGGGATGCTTGGACTCATCATGCTTCCAATGTCAATCCGTCTGGTTGGACCATCTGTTTATCGGTTGACGCGAAAGCTCACTAGTCGAATAAAGCTACCCACACTTTGGACCTATAAACGGAAAACCCAAAAACACTAAGACGCTCAAAGGTTGCCTTCGACGCTTGTGTCAAGACGATTTTTTATGCTTGCCTAGTGTTTTGGAATTACCCACATCTTCACTCGCAGAGAAACTCTGCATTGCTAATCCAATAATTACCAAGATGAGTCCAACTGCACCGTTAATAGTTACTGCCTCGCCCAACACGACGACTCCAAGTACTGCCGCCGTAACAGGATCTGCCAGCATCATCGTGGAAGCAACTCCTGGGCTGATGCCCTTTA
>CANKTT010000020.1 GCA_947486505.1 Actinomycetota bacterium
TATAAGCGAAAACCCTTTCTTGGAGGAAAAAATGGCTAAAGCCGTAGGTATCGACCTGGGAACCACTAACTCGGTGGTCTCAGTACTTGAAGGTGGAGAACCCACCGTCATTGCAAACGCAGAAGGCGCCCGCACTACACCGAGTGTTGTCGCATTCGCGAAGAACGGTGAAGTCCTGGTTGGCGAAGTTGCCAAGCGCCAGGCTGTCACCAACGTAGACCGCACGATCCGTTCCGTTAAGCGTCACATGGGTGACACATCTTGGAACGTCGATATCGACGGCAAGAAGTACAACGCTCAAGAAATCTCTGCTCGCATTTTGCAAAAGCTAAAGCGTGATGCCGAGGCTTACCTTGGCGACACCGTAACCGACGCAGTAATCACTGTTCCGGCTTACTTCAACGATGCGCAACGTCAAGCAACAAAAGATGCTGGCCAAATTGCGGGACTGAATGTACTCCGGATTGTTAACGAGCCAACTGCAGCAGCACTTGCATACGGTTTGGATAAGGGCGACAAAGATCAAACAATTTTGGTATTCGACCTTGGTGGTGGAACGTTCGACGTTTCACTTCTTGAAATCGGTGAAGGCATCGTAGAAGTTAAAGCCACAAGTGGCGATAACAACCTTGGTGGAGACGATTGGGATCAGCGCGTAGTTGATCACTTGGTCACCCAGTTCAAGAATTCAAACGGTGTTGATTTGTCAGCAGACAAGGTTGCATTGCAGCGTCTGCGCGAAGCAGCCGAAAAGGCGAAGATTGAACTTTCTTCTTCCCAGTCAGCAGCTATCAACCTGCCTTACATCACAGCATCTGATGCTGGACCACTTCACCTTGACGAAACTCTGACTCGTGCAGATTTCCAAAAGATGACAGCAGATTTAATTGATCGCACTAAGACACCTTTTAACCAGGTCATCAAAGACGCTGGTGTGAAAGTTAGCGACATCGATCACGTAGTTCTAGTAGGTGGCTCAACTCGTATGCCGGCCGTAACCGATTTGGTTAAGGAACTAACTGGCGGACGCGAACCAAATAAGGGCGTTAACCCTGACGAAGTAGTTGCTGTTGGCGCTGCACTTCAGGCTGGCGTACTTAAGGGTGAAGTGAAGGATGTTCTTCTTCTTGATGTGACACCACTATCGCTTGGTATCGAAACCAAGGGTGGTCTCATGACCAAGATGATCGAACGTAACACCACCATCCCAACAAAGCGCTCGGAAATCTTCACAACTGCTGAAGACAATCAGCCATCTGTTTTGATCCAGGTATTCCAGGGCGAACGTGAAATGGCGGCTTACAACAAGAAGCTTGGAACTTTCGAGCTAACTGGTTTGCCACCTGCGCCACGTAACGTGCCACAGATTGAAGTCGCATTCGACATCGATGCCAACGGTATCGTTCACGTTTCAGCTAAGGATCTAGGAACTGGAAAAGAACAGTCCATGACTATCACTGGCGGAGGAGCTCTTTCTAAGGAGGAGATCGATCGCATGATGGCCGATGCTGAATCACACGCTGAAGAAGATCGCCAGCGTCGCGAAGAAGCCGAAGTTCGCAACCAAGCGGAATCATTGGTCTTCCAGACCGAGAAGTTCCTCGAGGAAAGCGGCGACAAGGTTCCAGCAGATGCCAAGGCAAACGTTGATGAACCACTGGCTGAACTTAAGGCTGCAATTGCCGGAGACAACATCGAAGCCATCAAGGCTGCGGTGGAAAAGGTTGCAACTGCATCCCAGGCTTTGGGTGCTGCGTTATACGCAAACACTCAAGCTGAGGGTGAGCAGGCTTCTGCTGAAGGTGATGACGACGTAGTCGATGCCGAAATCGTAGATGAGAACGAAAAGGTATGAGTGACAACGACCTAGGCGCAGACCAGGCCGAGGGCGTAAAGATCACAGATAAGCGCAAGCTTGATCCAGAAACTGGAGCTCCTCGCACATCTTCGGATGAGCAGGAGACTCCAGTTTTGGAGCAGGAAGTTGCAAGTGATCCAGTCGCGGAACTTACCGCCGATCTGCAACGTCTCCAGGCTGAGTTTGCTAACTATCGCAAGCGCGTAGAACGTGATCGCGAAACTACTCGTGACCTGGTTGTTTCAAACACCCTTGCTGAATTGCTGCCAGTCATCGATGACATTGGTCGCGCTCGCACACATGGAGAACTCGAAGGTGCCTTCAAGAGTGTTGGTGAAGCTTTAGAGTCCACCGTTACTCGATTAGGCCTTAAGCCTTTCGGTGAACCAGGTGATGAATTCGATCCGACTAAGCATGAAGCGATTTCACATGAATACAGCGCCGATGTAACAACATCAACTTGTATGAATGTGTTCCAGCCAGGTTATGAATTCAACGGTCGCATCATTCGCGCCGCAATCGTGAGTGTTGCAGATCCAGAAACCGTAAACGCTGAATAACTAGTTTCAAGTTACTAGAAGCCAGAGCATCAGAAAGGAGACGCCATGAGTGCAAAAGATTTGTATGAAAAGGATTACTACAAGATCCTTGGCGTCGCTAAAGATGCTGATGCTGCGACAATTAAGAAGGCTTACCGAAAACTAGCCAAAGATCTTCATCCAGATGCAAATGCTGGTGACAAAAAGATCGAAGAAAAGTTCAAGGCAGTTAGCGAAGCGTACGACGTAGTTTCTGATCCGAAGCGTCGCGCCGAGTATGACGAAGCTCAACGTTATGGCGCATCTGGTCCGATGGGTGGCGCACGACGTGGCCCTGGTGGTCCCGGTGGATTCCAAGGTGGCAGGGGCCAAAACGTCGAAGATTTATTCGGCGGCGGCGATCTTTCTGACATTTTCGGTGGCCTATTCGGCGGCGGTCGCCAGCGTGGACCGCGTAAAGGTGCTGACTTAGAAACTTCAGTAACGATTAGTTTCGAAGATTCGATTCATGGCGTGACCATGCCACTGCGACTAAGCACTGGAAACATCTCGGCTCGAATTCCAGCAGGCGTGAAAAACGATCAACGAATTCGCCTTAAAGGTAAAGGTCAGGCTGGCGAACAAAACGCTCCAGCCGGCGATCTATTCATCAACGTTGCAGTTTCTCCTCACCCAGTGTTTGGCCGGGATGGCGATAACTTAACCGTCACAGTTCCAATTCGTTTCGATGAAGCAGTTAATGGCGCAGACATTAAAGTTCCAGTGCTTGATGGACCTGCCGTAACAATTCGAATCCCAGCCGGCACAAAGACTGGTGCGAAGTTTCGTGCCCGTGGCAAAGGCGTAGTTCGTCCAGAAAAATCTGGTGACTTAATTGTTTCAGTAGACATCGCTGTGCCTAAGGATTTAACACCTGCGGCCCAAAAAGCTTTAGATGAATTTGTATCAGCAACTCAAGACTTTGATCCCCGTGAAGAGTTGATGCGTAAGAGCGGCAACTTAACGGATGCGCGAAAGGGATCTGATGATTGATTTCGAGCACGATGATGAAGTTCCGGTTTATGTGATTTCAGTTGCAGCCCAGATCGCTGGACTGCATCCTCAAACACTTCGCCAGTATGACCGACTTGGTTTAGTTTCTCCAGGACGTTCAGTTGGTCGTAATCGGCTGTATTCGTTAAAGGACATTCAGCGACTTCGCGAAGTAACAAAACTTTCCAATGAAGGCGTGACCCTTTCAGGAATCATGCGGATTCTGATCTTGGAAGAACAATTAGAAAAAGCGTTGAAAGAAAATATCCGTCTCCGTGAAGCTATTGGACCATCGACTGCAGTTGTGGTTTGGCGACCAAACCGTCGCGCGTAATTATGACTGCATTAATCACTGGCGCAAGTGCTGGCATTGGCGAATCGTATGCAAAACAACTTGCTGCTGCTGGAAGTAACTTGGTACTAGTTGCTCGCGACCTCACCCGCCTCGAAAATCTAGCAGCCGAATTGAGATCCGCGCATGGTGTTGAAGTTGAAGTTCTGCAAGCGGATCTTTCAGATCGTGCACAGTTAGATAAAGTCTGTGTCCGAGCCGCTAGCGAAGACATCGATTTAGTTGTTAACAATGCGGGTTTTGGAATCAAACAACCATTTGTGGGCGGCACTATCGAAGCTGAACAAAATTTATTAGATGTTTTGGTAACTGCTGTAATGCGAATCACTCATGCCGCATTGCCAGGCATGATCGTGCGCGATCGCGGTGGGGTAATCAACGTCAGTTCAATTGCAGGCTGGATGTCCAGTGGGACTTACAGTTCGGCAAAAGCTTGGGTAACTAGTTTTAGTGAAGCGCTAGCAACACTCCACAGAAAATCAAACGTGCATGTGATGGCACTTTGCCCAGGCTTCACTCGCACTGAATTTCATTCCCGCGCAAACATGGAAATTGAAACTATTCCTAATTGGATGTGGCTCGATGTTGATGTTGTGGTTTCAAAGTCTCTAAAGGATTTTAAGAACGGCAAAGCAATTAGTGTTCCAGGAATGCAATACAAGTTTTTCAGTTTTATTGCGCAATACCTACCGCGACCAATTGTGCGCAGACTTTCAGTTGCTTCGCGTCGTTAAAGCGCAGACAAAACTTCCTGTGGTGAGTCGGTAGTAACTTTCCAGCCACGTAACCGTGACTGCAATGATGCTTCTTTTGCAGATTCATTTGCCTCATCAGTGATCACAACTATCACCGGCGCATCTGGCCAATCCCCGTAGTCGCCACCGATGGTTGGCATGACTGGATCAATCAAGACGTAACCAACAGCGGGCCGACGAAGTGATCGGCGACTGAAACCAATGGCTGGTGCATGAACGCTGGACTCACCATGAAAAACCAGAACTAAAGGTTCGGCGGTACTGGCAAGTTGCGAAGCGACATGAGTTACCCAACGAACTGATTCAGATGGTGGTGCGATTACTAGTGGAGTAGCCGAAAGCGACACCTGTGTTGCGACTGAATTTATGCTGTCAGTTTCAGGAAGGAAAGCGATGGTGGCCACTAGATAACTGTGCCATGACGAAAACGAAAAGTGTAATGCCAAGGCGAGCCCGGGATTTGAACCAACGAACTACTGTGATACTTAAGTCATGGCTTGGCTTTATCTATTGCTCGCAATCATGTTCGAACTAATCGGCACGACTGCTTTGAAGTTCTCCGATGGTTTCACCAAGCTTTATTGGACCCTTGGGATGGCTGTTAGTTACGGCTTAGCTTTCTACCTTTTGGCAATCGTGGTTAAGACAATTCCACTTGGAATTGCATACGCAGTCTGGGCCGGCCTTGGAACTCTGGGCGCATTCTTCATCTCTATCTATATCTTTAAGACTGAGGCCAGCAATCTTGCTTGGTTTGGCGTGGTTTTGGTTATTACTGGCGTAGTTCTACTTAACGCTGGCAGTAATAGCCACTAAAGACTAGGTTCTTCCCATTCTCCTTGGCGCTCCATGATGGAGCGAAGAGTTTGATCAGCGGTTGTAACAATTTCATTAGTGCGAGCGATTAATTCCTGCGCAGATTCAGAACTTAGTAAGTCCACTTGATCCAGTTCACCAATCGGAAGAATTCCTGCTAGCTGCCAACAAGCATCCATTGGATCATCACTGAGCTCAACGGCTGCGCCAAATTGCAAGTTTGTAAACTCACTAGCGAATGCGAGAAGTTGACGAACTCTAACTTCAAGTTGATTCTTAGCTTCCAAAAGAGAATGGTCCCAAATCAAATCCGGAATGAATTCAATAACCGCTACCGGGTATGGATCATCAGGCAGCCAAGTTATTACTTTGAATCTTTGGGTGCCCACAGACTCGAGTCCGTAAAACTCTTCGGTAGTGCCGATGTTTACAACAGAAGCGATTGTGCCAATCCGCATTCGTTGATCTCCGCCGCCAACCTCAGTCCCGCGCTCGATCAGCACGACTCCAAACTCTGGATTCTCGGACCCCATCAAATCCCCAAGCAGCTTTAGATAGCGAGGTTCAAAGATGCGAAGCGGAAGTGGCATCGCTGGCAGAAGTACGGACCCAAGCGGGAACATTGGCATTACCGTCATTGCCCACCAGATCCAATCTTTGCTCCGATTAAGCGTATCTAGGGGACAAAAAATCGGCCTCTTTTGATCCTAAGAAAAGCCCTAGTTTTCGGGGTCTGAGAGCGCTCGATTTGCACTCTAGGGGGGAGAGTGCCAACAATAGTATTAGCACTCGGAACCCCCGAGTGATAACCCAAAAACTCTGGGGCTTTGGCCCTAAACGTTTGGCACAAAAGGAAAATACACATGTCGAAGATGATCGCTTTCGATGAGGAAGCCCGTCGCGCACTTGAGCGCGGTATGAACACACTCGCAGACGCAGTCCGAGTAACGCTTGGCCCAAAGGGTCGCAACGTTGTTCTTGAAAAGAAGTGGGGCGCACCAACCATCACTAATGACGGTGTCTCAATCGCCAAGGAAATTGATCTTGAAGATCCTTACGAAAAGATCGGTGCAGAACTAGTTAAGGAAGTTGCCAAGAAGACTGACGATGTCGCTGGTGACGGAACCACAACTGCAACAGTTCTTGCACAGGCACTAGTTCGCGAAGGCCTACGTAACGTAGCTGCCGGCGCAAACCCAATGGTGCTAAAGCGTGGAATCGAAAAGGCTGTTGAAGCAATCAGCGCCGAACTTCTTGCCATGGCACAGAAGGTGGATTCCAAAGAACAGATCGCAGCAACTGCATCTATCTCTGCAGCTGACCCACAGATCGGCGAAATGATCGCTGAAGCTATGGACAAGGTTGGCAAGGAAGGTGTTATCACTGTTGAAGAGAGCAACACATTCGGTCTTGAACTAGAACTGACTGAAGGTATGCGCTTTGATAAGGGTTACATCTCGCCTTACTTCGTTACCGATGCAGAGCGCATGGAAGCTGTTCTTGAAGATCCATACATCTTGATCGTTAACTCAAAGGTTTCTGCAATCAAAGACCTTCTGCCAATCTTGGAAAAGGTTATGCAGTCCGGTAAGCCACTTGCCATTATCGCTGAAGATGTTGAAGGCGAAGCACTTTCCACACTTGTTGTTAACAAGATCCGTGGCAACTTCCGTTCTGTAGCTGTTAAGGCTCCAGGCTTTGGTGACCGTCGCAAGGCAATGTTGCAAGACATCGCGATCTTGACCGGCGCACAGGTAATCAGTGAAGAAGTTGGCTTGAAGCTAGATACAACTGACATCGAACTTCTCGGCAAGGCACGCAAGATTGTTGTTACTAAGGACGAGACCACAATCGTTGAAGGTTCTGGAGATGCAGAGCAGATTGCTGGTCGCGTAAACCAGATCCGCGCTGAAATCGAAAAGTCTGACTCTGACTACGACCGCGAAAAACTACAGGAACGCCTGGCCAAGCTTGCCGGTGGTGTTGCAGTTATCAAGGCTGGCGCAGCAACTGAAGTTGAACTTAAGGAACGCAAGCACCGCATCGAAGATGCTGTTCGCAACGCAAAGGCTGCAGTTGAAGAAGGAATCGTCGCCGGTGGTGGCGTTGCTCTTCTACAGGCATCCGAAAAGGCCTTCGCCAAGTTAAATCTTGAAGGCGAAGAAGCAGTTGGCGCGAACATCGTCAAGGTAGCTGTTGAAGCACCGCTAAAGCAGATTGCAATGAACGCTGGTCTCGAAGGCGGAGTTGTTGCAGAGAAGGTTCGTAACCTAGAACCTGGCTTTGGCTTGAACGCTGCAACTGGAGAATACGTAGATCTAATCAAGGCTGGCATCATCGATCCAGCTAAGGTAACTCGCTCTGCGCTTCAGAACGCTGCATCCATTGCTGCACTATTCCTAACCACTGAGGCTGTCATTGCTGACAAGCCAGAAAAGGCTGCACCAATGGCCGGTGGCGGAGACATGGGAGGTATGGATTTTTAAATCCATATCAATAAGAACTGCATGGGAATGGCTCCGAGATTTCTCGGGGTCGTTCTTAGTTGCCAAGAATTACGTGAAGTAGTTATTTGCCGTGACGGGCGTTTGATTGCTTGTCATCATCCGAAAAGTCTTTTGCAGTTGAGATAGCGCTATCTAGTTCAGCTAAAACTTTTTCATAAAGCGCCAACATGTCATCCATACTTGGGATATTGGCTAAATTTGGGCGCGGCGAATCGGCATCTGGCAGATCGATATTGTTCATAGCCCACATCCCCGTGAGCCTTAATCGTACAAATCGGACATCTTCCCTGCAACTTGCTTGCAGGGAAACCCCCCTTATGCAGGGCTATTCAGCCACTGGCTTTCCATATAAAAGGTCATCGGCGTCAATGATTCGGTAGGCATAACCCTGCTCGGCTAGGAACCTCTGACGATGGGCTGCAAAATCTGCATCTACAGTGTCGCGAGTGACGATTGTGTAGAAGTGAGCCGATCGCTTGTCACCCTTTGGACGAAGCACTCGGCCTAGTCGCTGAGCTTCTTCTTGTCTGGAACCAAAAGTGCCACTGATTTGAATTGCAACTCCGGCTTCCGGAAGGTCAACAGAAAAGTTCGCAACCTTGGAAACGACTAGTACCCGAGTTTCGCCCTCGCGGAAGGATTGGAACAACCGCTCTCGCTCCTTGATTGGAGTCGCTCCGGTAATTGTTGGCACACCCAAGAAGGTACTGATCTCGTCGAGCTGATCTAGGTACTGTCCAATAACCAGAATGTGATCATCCGGGTGCAAGTTAACTAAGTGCTCAACAACACGGTTCTTATAAGACGTAGTACTTGCTAATCGATAGCGTTCTTCAGGTTCTGCCATGGCATAGGCCAAGCGTTCAGCATCTGGCAAAGTCACGCGAACTTCGGCGCAATCGGCAGGAGCGATGTAACCCTGAGCTTCTATATCTTTCCATGGTGCGTCATATCGCTTTGGACCGATCAGTGAAAAGACTTCGCCCTCCATACCATCTTCACGAACTAAGGTTGCGGTTAACCCCAGTCGTCGACGCGCTTGAATGTCTGCTGTGAACCTGAATACAGGGGCAGGGAGTAAATGTACTTCATCATAAATAATCAATCCCCAGTCACGCGCATCGAATAATTCCAAGTGAGCGTAAACACCTTGACGACGTGTAGTCATTACTTGGTAAGTCGCAATTGTCACTGGACGAATTTCTTTACGAGCGCCTGAGTACTCACCGATTTCTTCCTCGGTGAGTGTGGTGCGCTTAAGTAATTCCGCTTTCCACTGCCGAGCCGACACCGTATTAGTAACCAAAATCAAAGTGGTTGCGCCAGCAAGTGCCATCGCGGCAGCACCAACAATTGTTTTGCCCGCACCACAAGGAAGGACAACAACGCCAGAACCACCGTGCCAAAAACCTTCTGCTGCTTCGCGTTGGTAAGTGCGAAGTTCAAATGAATTCTCGGCAAGTGCGATCGGGTGTGCTTCACCATCGACGTAACCAGCTAAATCTTCAGCTGGCCAACCGAGTTTTAATAGCGCTTGCTTAATGTTTCCACGTTCGCTGGCATGAACTGCAATGGTGTCTTCATCAATGCGCTTACCAACGAGTGGCTTAATCTTCTTGGAATGCAAAATCTCTTCCATGACAGTTCGATCATTAGCGGTCAGAATAAGCCCATGAACTGGGTGCATATGTAATTGCAGGCGACCATAGCGCGCCATAGTTTCTGCTATGTCAACAAGCAATGCGTGGGGAACTGGGTAGCGAGAATATTTCAGCAGCGTATCGACAACAGACTCGGCATCATGCATTGCGGCCCGAGCATTCCACAAGCCAAGTGGTGTGATGCGGTAAGTGTGAATGTGTTCGGGCGCTCGTTCAAGTTCAGCAAACGGCGCAATCGCGTGGCGGCACTCACCGCTAAGCTCATGATCAATTTCTAAAAGCAACGTCTTGTCACTTTGAACAATCAATGGTCCATCAGTCATTATGCAGTTCCTTCTTCATCAACGTTCTCGGCAAGTTCTGCACCAGTTATTCGAGCTATTGTGAAAGTGCGCACTTCATTAGTCCGCACATCAAAGGCTGTTAGGAATCCACCGGTAATTGTTAACGGCTCAACAATTCGTTCGCTGGTCATACCACCTTTGTCGGCATAACCAATCCAAACTTCTTTACCCCGAGCCAAGGCGTCATTCAATAAGGTCAAAGTTTGCGAGGTCGTGCTGCGCGGACCATTAGTTGAAACTGGTTTGCTGGCATCCACGCGTTCCCCAGCCCGCAACGCCTTAACAGCCGCTGAAACCAACCGACTAGAAGGTCCAGTAACTGTGATCGGCGCGGCCGCAGCGCGAACTGAGGTTCGCTTGGTATCGGGGCGATGAATGAGTACTGCGCCTTCTGCACTTTCAGCCACAGGAGCATAACCACAGGCCCGAAGTTTTTCTAGCACGATGTCAGCTGGCGATGAACTGACCACAATGCCAGGCGCTAGAGAACGAAACTTAAGCGACGCGAGGCGACGATCGGCCTGAACTGTTGCAACTAATTGCTCATCGTCACAACGTAAATAGATAGATGCCACACCAACCCGCAGCACCCCATGTTTGCGGGCAACATCTTCTATTAAGTAGGTGAGCGGCTGTGGCAAAGGCGTCTTGGAAAGAGCGGCTAAGAATTCAATAATGTCGTTTGCTGATTGGCCTTGATCGAGCGCTCGTCGAATTGAGTTTTCTGTGAAGCGGTAAGTAGTTGCAGCACCTGTTGATTCAACATCAGCAATTACAGCCATAGTCCGACGTTGATTTGCAGCTAAGCGACCAGGCGCCAGTGCAGTTAAGTCAGCTTGCACAATTATGTGATCAACCGGGTTAGGTAAAAGTGAACTGAGAACCTTGGTTGGATCATCACCCTTGGCTACGGCGCGGCCAAATGAAGTTAGTGATCCAAGGGCAGTTACACCTAGGGTCTCTGCTTCCGTCAGAACTGCAGAAACTGCGGCAGCTCGAACCAATGAGGATCGTCTCGGTCGATGCCAATCTAAATGCTCTGTAATGATCGTTGCACATGTAGTCGCACCATCATCTAGCCCAACGAAGATATCGAGCAACGAAATGCGTAGCGGATTGATGAAGCCACGCTCAACTGCAGACGTTAATGAGTTAATTCGATCACCACCATCACCACCAACAACGTGAGGAGCACGAACCATGTCTCGCCAGGCCTGTGCCAATAAAGTCCATCGTGATGCATCATCAATACCGAGCCAACGATCATAAGCAGTTGTTGGTAGCCACCCGGCATTTGCATCAGCGCCTAATAAACCAGAAGCAAATGCAACTTCAATAACAAGAGCTGTTAAGTGCTCGGAAACCCGAAGCAAATCCTTGGCCGTTGCCAAATCACGAATAGCAAGCCCACCTCCCCGTAACTGGGCAGGTGGTTCAATAGACCAGGCCTCGAGCAGAGTTTCAACCAGCCGAACAAAATCTAGTGCGGCGTGCGCTCCAGTGTCATTTACTCGCTTGAAATCAACTGAACTTAGTACCGGTTTACCGCTGTCAGTTTTTATCTCTTTAAGCAACATTCCGTTGCGCAGTGAAATTGAAACTTCCCTTGGGACTACAACAGATGTATCGCTGATGGGAACAATCAATTCACGTGCCAGTAGCCATTCCAGTGGGGACTTAGCATCTTCAATTCGCACGGAACGATTGGCTTGGCGCATTGTTCCAGCTGGCGTACCCCATAACAGTTGATTCATGATGTCGCGAACCTCATCAGGACCACTAGCAAGAGTTTTTTCTGCCAGATTTTTCTTTGTTGCGTAATCCCGAACCATTCGTCGAGACTCAGCAAACGAGGCTGCAAGTCCGCATGGGTATGCACCAAAAGATTCTCGGGCTACTCGAACTAAATGAAGTTCGTCGTCATCACCCCAGACCAGAGCGCTTAAGAGCAATCGATCAATTGCGGCATCGATGGCGTTTGAGATGTAGCCAACAGCTCCGTCAAGTCCGGCATGTATTTCGATGCGAGAAGTTGGATCAGGCAACGCAGCTAAGACCTCGCAAACACTCAGCTCAATATGATTGAGAGTATCGAGCGCAGCGCTAACGCTAGGGGAAGTTGTAGCTCTAACAGCCAGTTGACCTAAGTCAGTTGGAACCGGGTGAAGTAGATCTGGGCGCGTTGCGAATAGGAGCTCTAGTTGTTCGTCACTCCTTTGACGTAGATCATCAGCCAAAGACCTCGGGCGGGTTGCGGTTTCAGTCTTTTTGGAAGTGCTCATCTTTCTACGTTACGCGGTTTTAGTTGGTTAGCGCCACTTGAGAATTGTTGCTTTGGGTCGTGTATAGAGCGCTAAAACCTCAGGTTTGGGCGGATTCGGACTTTTCATCTACCCTTGAGTAAGGCATACATTTAATGAATGTCACATAAAGTAACCAGCGCAAGGAGAACACCGTGCCTACAGGCAAAGTGAAGTGGTACGACACCGAGAAGGGCTTCGGATTCCTTCAAACGGATGAAGGCGAAGAAGTCTTTTTGCATGCCTCCGCACTCCCAGCTGGAACCTTAACTTTAAAGAATGGCACCCGCTGTGAGTTTGGCGTGGCTGATGGCAAGCGTGGAATGCAGGCACTTTCTGTGCGCATTCTGGAAGTTCCGCCGAGTGTTGCCAAGACCGGTCGTAAAGATGCGGAAGACATGGCGATTGTCCTAGAAGATGTCATCAAACTTCTTGATGGTTATGCCGGAAATCTTCGTCGTGGACGTTACCCGGATGACAAGCAAACTGAAAAACTTGTAGCTGTGCTCCGCGGTGTAGCAGATCAGATTGATGTGTAATTGAATACTGCAACTTCAGCGATCGACTTAGCCCGATCCGCGCTTCTTGAATCCATTCCTGCTGACCATGTCGGCAAGGTTCTAGATTCGGTTGTCGAGCCATCTGAAGATCCGACAGTAACAATTACCAGTTACACCTTCGAGTGCACTTCATCTGGATACCCAGGCTGGTATTGGGAAGTGAGTCTGGTTGAAGTTAATGGCCAGGTTGAACTTTCGGTGAGTGAAGTAAACCTATTGCCAGGTTCCGCTGCATTGGTACCAGAACAGTGGAAGCCTTGGGCTGATCGCGTTGAAGCTGGCGACTTAGGCGTTGGTGACCTATTGCCAATCTCTGACGATGATGACCGATTAACTGCAGGCTTCACTGCACTTGGCGACCTTGAAGAATTGCCCGATGATCTTGCGCCATTGCATCCCGCGCAATGGGAACTTGGTTTAGGCCGCGAAAAAGTTTTAAGCACGGTTGGACTAGAGCGGGCAGTCGATCGTTGGTTTGAAAAACTAAACGGACCTCGTTCAGCAATGGCTAAGTCAGCTCCTGCTAATTGTGGTTCATGTGGCTTCTTGGTTGCAATCGGTGGATCGATCGGTCAAGTCTTTGGAGTTTGCGGAAATGAATTTGGCGCAGCCGATGGTCAAGTTGTCGCAACGACATTTGGTTGTGGTGCGCATTCATCAGTGCGTGTGCAGCAATCAACTCCAATCCCGGTTGTTGACTTAGTTATCGATGATCGCGCAGATGAGCAAAGCGACTCAATAGATCTTCCGGATTACATAGCTGATCCAGAGACAGTCGATACAGATGAAACTGAATTGATTGATTCTGATGAAGATGAAGAGCGCGGTGAAACTATCGCTTCGGAATTTGCAATGAAAGATGCAGTAGAAGCAATCGAAGCTGCAACGGAAATTATTGAAATGGAAAACTTGGATTCAGACGAATCTGAGGTTGACATTGCAGATTTTTATGGAGATGAAGACAAGTAACCAGCAGTTATTTGTAACGCTCAATTCGAGCTGCACGTCGCTTGGTGTAACGCATTCCAAGTAAGCCAAGAACGATTCCAGCAACACCAATAGCGATCCAATTGTCTCGGCCATCAGCCTCAAGTTGCTCGCGCATAAAAACCATAATTAACGTTGCTACCGACCAGATAACTGTGCCCACTGTGACTGCAGTGATTCCATTTACTTCAAGTGGCGTGAGTTCATGTTTCGAAGACTGCACGCCAGCAGATGACTGGGACTCGTTCAGAGAGTCTGCACTATTACTCACAAGTAGGACACTAGCGTGTCGTTATGGAAACCACTACAAAAACAACGGGCACACCGGCATGGGATCGCTATTTCCACATGACCGAGCGTGGCTCAAATCTTGGGACTGAAGTACGCGGCGGCATTGTCACTTTTGTGACTATGGCCTACATCGTGGTACTTAACCCACTTATCGTCGGTACCGCTAAGGACATCAATGGGAATTTCCCAGGTGGTGGCCAAGACATCGGGGTAGCAATTTCGTTGGTGGCTGCGGCTACTGCGCTTGTTGCAGGCCTGATGACAATCTTCATGGGTGTGTATGGACGTTTCCCTATCGCAATCGCAGCCGGTCTAGGACTAAACGGATTCTTGGCATTTGGCCTGGCTCCTTACATGACTTGGGCTCAAGCGTTTGGCTTAGTTGTCATCGAAGGTTTCATTGTTTTGCTTTTGGTTCTGACGGGATTCCGCACTGCGGTTTTCCACGCAGTGCCAGATGCATTGAAGTATTCAATCGGTGCTGGTATCGGTTTATTCATCGCACTTATCGGCTTAGTTGATGCTGGTGTTGTTCGCCCAGGCGTTCCACTAATCACATTCGCTGTCTACGGCGAACTGGCCGGCTGGCCAATCTTTACGTTCGTGTTTGGACTTCTCCTCATGGTCGTATTGGTTGCCCTTCGTAAGCGCGCTGCAATCTTGATCGGTTTGTTGGTAACAACTGCGCTTGCAGTATTACTAGAAACCACTCAAAAGATTGGTGGCTCAAACACCGATCCATCAGCTCCAGGACTAGAAAACCCAATGGGTTGGAACTTAAACGTTCCAGCAATTCCAGAAACTTTGATTGGGTACGTTGATCCAACTCCATTGTTTGACATCGACATCTTTGGTGCATTCGGTGCGATTGGCGCATTGGCCGCTGGGCTTGCAGTGTTCTCGTTGTTGCTTAGCGACTTCTTTGACACCATTGGAACTGTCACAGGTCTATCTGCTGAAGCGGACTTAATGACAGCTGATGGCGAAGTTGAACACCTTGGCGAAATCTTGGCCGTTGACTCGATTGCAGCGATTGCAGGTGGTTTGGCTGGTACTTCCTCCAACACCGCTTACATCGAATCTGCATCAGGTATCGGCGATGGCGCTCGCACTGGTATCGCCAGCCTAGTAACTGGAACTTTGTTCTTGCTAGCGATGTTTATTGCACCGCTAACCAAGATTGTTCCTTACGAGGCAGCCGCACCAGCTTTGGTGATCGTTGGATTCTTGATGATGACTCAAATTCGTCATATCCCATTTGATGATTATGCAATTGCGATTCCATCGTTCTTGACGATCATCTTGATGCCATTCACATACTCGATCACAAATGGTATCGGCGCAGGCATGGTTTCCTACGTTGCTATCAAGGTCGCTCAAGGCAAGTCAAAGGAAGTTTCAGGATTGATGTGGATTATCGCCGCAGCATTCATGATCTACTTCGCAGTGAACCCATTAAAGGGACTGTTCGGCTTGTAAAAACAAAGTCTTTGGGGCGTACCGTGCAAAACGGTGCGCCCCATTGCTATGCCAAGGTGTTACAACAAGTATTCAATGTCCGAATTTCGCGCTTCATAAGTTATTGTTAAACCATGAATCCACGCACGCGCCGAATCGTCACAATCGTTGTACTTGTCAGCTTCTTCGTTGCAGTTATGGCCGCAGCGGTTACTCCTTATTTATAAGTACTAATCACCCGAATGCACTAACTTCACTGGCCGAAGTGTTGCAATTGCAATTGCCAAAATCAAACAAATCGGCACGATTGCGTATGCGCCTTGGATTCCAATTTGATCAGCGAGTGTGCCAAGCACAAATGGCGCAACACCGCTAGCAAAGCCCGTTCCAATCGATAGTTTGCCGCCAGCGCGATCTGCCCGACCACCACTAGCGCGCAGGGCTCGTTCAAATCCGAACGGGAAATGCAGCGACATTCCAAGCCCGGTTATTGTCAGTGAAATCAACATGACCAACCCTGAAGTTGAAAGCCAAAAACCCAAAAATCCGATTAGTGACAAAACAAGTGCACCGCGATACAACGACTCAGAATCAAACTTTGAGGTTAAGCGTGCGCCGATCAATCGACCAACTGACATACCGCCAACGATTGTTGCCAGGGCTGCAGCGCTCGCGCCTTTGGTTAAGCCACCCTGAGTTGAGAGAACTTCTGGCGCCCAAAGCAACATCGAAAATTCCATACTTGCCGTGAAGACGAGAATCAACCAGGACCACCAAAAAATTGATGGGAATGGCCCGGGCAAATCGTGGTGATCAGATTCTTCGTCTTCGACGGCCTTCGGGCCATAAACGTCAGTATTCCTGCCGCGAATAAACTCGATCAGAATCACACCAACGGCGGCCGCTTGAATTCCTGGACGCCAACCCCATCCAACGGTTACACCAACACCAACCATCACCGGTGCGAGCAATCCAATTGATGATGCAACTGCGTGCAGTTCACTAATAGCTGCGGGAGCTGCCTGCTTTTGTTGGTAAGCCAAATAGGAAGCGGTTCCCTGAATAATCAAGGAGCCCGCGCAAGTTGTGAAAGCAACACCGAGCAAAGTAAATGGCAGCGATTGCCCGAGGGTAAAAAATAAAATGCCAATGGCTAA
>CANKTT010000021.1 GCA_947486505.1 Actinomycetota bacterium
CGACGATTTAATCTACGATCCGTACCTTCATAGACTTCAGCCATGCCACCGCGACCAATTACCTGTCCGACGTCATATCTATCACCAAGATGGGTGAAGGTACTCACTAGTTCTCCTCTTTACTATGCAGATTGCATAGTCAACTCTATTCTTACCTATTGTTTTAAAACTGCTCGCATCACGGCTGCCGCAATTGGTGCGGCTAAGGCGTTGCCGCTTACTTCGGAAGCGCCACCGCCATTCTGGAGTACCACTGCTATAGCCACCTTAGATTGCTCGCTCGGGGCAAACCCGATAAACCAAGCATGTGCAGGTTCACCTGGGGTATTTTCGGCGGTTCCAGTTTTTCCACCGACACTAATGCCAGAAATCCTTGCGTTGGATGCTGTGCCGGTTTTAACTACACCAACCATCATGTCTCGCAAAATCCTTGCGTTCTCAACGGATACCGCTCGTCCAAAAGCAGAAGGATTGGTGTTTTGCAATACCGTTAAATCCGGTCCGAGTACCTGGCTAACTAGGTAGGGATTCATAACTACGCCATCATTGGCAATTCCAGCTGCAACCATAGCCATCTGTAAGACCGTCGCACGTACATCAAATTGCCCGATAGCGCTCATTGCAGTTTGAGGCTTATTTGGGTCAACTGGAAATCTGCTAACGGCAGCAGTCATTGGAACTTTGAATTCAGATTCAAACCCAAATTTTCTGGCTTGTTCGTCAATTGCATCTGCACCCAATTCCATGCCCAACCATGCAAACGCAGTATTACATGAAATCTCAAGCGCAGATTGCAAGGTGATGACGTCGCGAGCACCGCATGACCTGCGATTCCAGTTACCGAGTTGAACATCCGTACCAGGTAAATTGATTTCGGCGGGGCCAGGTAGTGCAGAGTCAGCAGCATATTCACCAGATTCCAAGGCGGCAGCTGCAGTAACTAGTTTGAAAGTCGAACCTGGTGGAAGCGCCATTGCCAATGGTCGATTAAGAAGAGGTTGCTTCGGATCAGCATTTAGTTTTTCGTATTGCGTTTGAATATCACCAGCATCGTGACTGGAAAGTAAGTTCGGATCAAATGATGGCGAACTGGCTAACGCCAGAATTGCACCCGTAGTTGGGTCGATAGCAACAACTGCGCCCGTCCTGCCGTTGAGTCCCTTCATTGCAGCAATTTGGGCATCAGGATCAATGGTTAGACGAATTGCCCCACCTTTTGGTTCACGATTTGCAAACAATTGTTGAAGTCGGTCCACAAAGAATCGGCTGTCGTTGCCAGCCAGCACATTGTTGGCTTCCGACTCAATTCCAGTTGCCCCATAAACCAGTGAGTAAAACCCTGTGACCGAGGCATACGACGAGCCATCCGAATACTCGCGCAGATATTTCAAGGCATCCGTTGTAGGTGTTGACTCAGCGATCGCTTGAGATGCCAGCAAAATTGGTCCACGTTCGCGTGAATACTCCGTCAACGTCACACGTTGATTACCGGCTTGGCTTCGTAGGTCACCAGCTTTGAAAACTTGAAGATAGGAGAGATTAACAATTAAAGCCAGCAGTAAAAGTACGATCCCTGCTGTGACTTTGTTGATTTGTCTAATCATTGCGATAACCATCTTGACGCATGACTAAGTCAGCATCACTTACTTCAGGAGCGCGGGCAGCATTAGAAATACGAATCAGCAAAGCGATGATTATGTAGTTTGCAACCAATGACGATCCGCCATAGGACAAAAATGGAGTGGTTAATCCAGTTAGTGGTACGAGTCGGCTAACGCCACCAATGACGATAAATGTTTGTAGTCCAATAACTGCAGTTAAGCCAATTGCCAGCAAGTTTCCAAATGGGTCACGTGTTGCGACAGCGGCTCGCGCACCTCGTTCAACAACAATTGCAAACAGTAGCAAGATTGCAATTAAGCCCATCAGACCTAGTTCCTCACCGAGCGCTGAGGTTATAAAGTCGGTTTTTGCGAATGGGACTAATTGTGGGTAACCCTGACCCCAACCCGTTCCAAAGAGTCCTCCATTGGCAAATCCATAAAGCGATTGCACTATTTGAAATCCAGATCCATTTGCATCAGCAAACGGATCTAGCCAAACATCAAATCGAATCCGGACGTGACCAAATGCCCGGTAGGCCAACGCCCCACCAACTGTTAGTAACGCCGCCCCTATCAAGACCCAAGAGCGTCTACCTGTTGCAACGTAGAGCATGATGATAAAGAGTCCAAACAAAAGTAGCGAAGTGCCAAGATCGCGCTCCAAAATCAAAACAAGTAGGGCAGCGAACCACACCAATACAAGTGGACCCAAATCTTTGGCACGCGGAACTCCGATACCAAGAATTTTATTTTGTACCAAAGCCAAGGAATGCCGTCGTGAAACTAAGAATCCAGCAAAGAAAATTGTCAATGCTACTTTGGCTAACTCTCCCGGTTGAAAGGAAAATCCAAGAAGATTTATCCAAAGTCTCGCACCATTAACTTCAGACCCAATGAATGGAAGAAGTGGAAAAAACAGTAGAACAATTCCAGCAAACCCAGCCGTAAAGGTAAATCGCTGTAACCTGCGATGGTCAGTAACAAAAAATAAAACCAACATAAAAGCCACTAATCCAAACAGCATCCAAGTTAGTTGCAAATAGACATCTGGAGTTGGCATTGGACTGCCATTACTTACTGCACGTTGGGTTGCCGCAATATCTAGCCGGTGAATCATGGCGAGCCCCAACATGTTTAAGGCCGCAACACTTGGTAATAAAAGTGGATCGGCATAAGGTGCTTGCCACCGCACAACGCCATGTGCGATCAGCAAAAGAACACCCGCGCTCAACAATGAGGTCCAACCACCAAACGACGCTTCGCCGGTTGCTGAATCCACTAAAATCCACGCAAAAACACCAATCAACCAAGCGCCTATGAGCAGAACCAACTCCGCTGAACGTCGCGTTGATACTCGATAGCGATTTAGTGTTTCAGTCACGGAGTTGTCTCCGGACATCCAGGAGTTGAAGGCGTTAGAACACATAAGTCTGCGCTTAGCTTCAGACGCTTAACGGCAGCCTCAGCACTTGAATAATCACCAGATTCAAAAGTCTGATAAACCTGGTCTCGTTCAAAGTCTGGTAATGCAACCGCTTCAATTTCAGAAATTTCAACAAGTCGATACATTCCACCAGCAGGGACCCCTTGGAAAATCGCGACAACGTCAGTTTTCTCGTAAACACCGACGAACCATTGATTAGATAGCCACCAAAGTACGCCAGCAAGTCCAAGTGCGACCACACCCACAGTCGATAGCACTGGACCAAGCCATCGGATGCCAGTTTCTAAAAAAACATGTTCGCTAACTTGAACTGCTACTTCGCCTTCGTCAGGAAAATCAACAGCAGGTAGCCGTGACTGGTTGACTGAATCTGCAGCAGATCCAATCAGCACAGGATCGACCTCAATCCCGTCATTGACAACATCGGCAACTACTACCGTTATGTTGTCGGGTGCTCCCGCTGTCATTGCGGCATCAATTAGAAGTGTCACGGCTTGGGTCAAATCTTCATGCGATAAACATTCAGATATTTGATTTGCATCGATGACCCCACAAAGCCCATCACTGCAAAGTAAAAAACGATCTCCTGTGCGGGTTTCGCGAACTGATAAATCAACCTCAACTGCATGAATGCCATCAATCGCCCGCATCATTAAGTTTCGCCTAGGGTGTACAGCTGCCTGCTCTAATGTGATTTCGCCCGAGTCAACCAAAGTCTGAACAAAGGTGTGATCCTTAGTCATTTGCTGAAGTTCATTGTCGCGATAAACGTATGCCCGAGAATCTCCAACATGTGCCATCGCAATTCGTTCTCCACGTAGCGCCACAACTGTCATGGTTGTTCCCATGCCAGCGAGGTCACGATTACCAGAAACAACATCCGCAATGTATTCCCCAGATGTAATAACAGCGTCGGCAAGCTCTTTAAGAACTTCGTCAGCACCTACCGAATTTGAAGCGGCAGCAACTACTGCAGCAATAGTTGCTGCGCTGGCAAGTTCACCGGCTTCGTGCCCACCCATGCCATCAGCCACCACGAGTAGGTCGGTTGAAGCGTAACCAGCATCTTCGTTGTTGCGGCGGACTTTTCCAATTTCAGATCGGGCTGCAAAACGAAGACTTAAACCTGTCATGAGCTTAACTCCATGCTGGTTTTGCCAATGCGCAATTGGGTGCCAGGCCGAAAAACAGTTGGAGTTGAAACTCGCGTCTTATCGATCCAAGTTCCATTCGTGGACCCGAGATCTTCTACGATCCAATGATTCCCGTTGGGAGTAAGGCGAGCATGATGCGTACTCACAAAATCGTCATCTAGAACTATCGTGGCATCGGGCGCACGCCCGATAACGATTGGCGAAGAACCTAGTGGAACTATGGTGCCACTCAGTGCACCCTCAACGATTACGAGTTGTGTGGAGGTTTTTCTAACTCGAAGGGTAGCGCGTGGGCTAGGTCGTTGCGAAACACGATCAGGGGTTAATGGCTTCGCATCGCGTGGTGCCTGCAGGTCTCTGCGTAAGACTGAAACTACGGTGAGGACAAACCACCAAAGCGCAATTAGGAAACCTATTCGCAGGATACTGAGCAGCAACTCTGACATAACTAGCTCACTTACTCATGTATGTGAGGGTAATGTTTCCGACTTTGATAATTGATCCGTCACGAAGTACTGACTCGCTAGCGCGTCTTCCATCGACAAAGGTTCCATTTGTTGAATCGAGATCTCGTATCAAGACCTCGGAACCCAAAACGATTGCACAATGCAGTCGGCTGACACTTGTGTCATCGATCTGGATGTCGGCCTCTGCACCGCGCCCAATGTTTGTAACAGATTTGGCGATCTTAAATTCTTCACCTGTAACAGAAGTTAGATAAGGAGTTACTTCCGAGGTGAATGCTTCTTTTGGCATCTGAGGTGTTGCACTTTGTACTTCGTATGAATGCATGATGCTGCCCACCGGTCGCTTAGCAGCGGCACTACGAATTCGAAAAACTCCAGTTTCCAAACTTTCATCTACGTCAAAGGTGATGTGTGCTAAGTCAACCGTGGTGTATCGCTGTTCCCGCGTATACGAATCAGCCAAGGCGCCAAGCTCAATACTTAATGTGTCGAAATAGGTCGATAGTCTCTCATGATCAACGGAGCCAAGTTCGATAATGAAAATGTTGGGGACGACAGTCTGTCCATTAATAAGGTCTGCCCGATTGTCGATTTCCTGCTGCAAGGCTGCCCCAAGCTCAACCGGTTGTACTTCGGATTTGAAAGCTTTGGAAAACGAGCCATTTACAATTTGGTCAAGGCGCTGTTCCAAGTTGTCGAGTAGACCCATCTGAACTCCTTGGCTAGTAGCAAACTGCAAAATACACAGTTACTCGCAGGCCTCAATTCTACTTGACAGGGGGATATCTATGATTTTCTTGCTAGTTAGTGAAAAAGTACGGCTTTTTATGCAGCAAAGGCCAAAACGAGTAACAGACCTACTATTACGGCAACTATCGCTATCCCAGTTTTCGTTGCCAGAACTTTCGCGACAGCTGGAATGTAGGTTGCAATGGTTAGCGCGAGACCAAACATCCAAAGTGGCGCACCTTTTTCAAATGAGTTCTGATATCGCCAATTGATCAATCCAATTGCGAATAGTAGGTAACCGGCCCAACGCATATTTAAAATGATTGTTTCCACCTTCTAACCGTATCGGTGATGACTATTCACCCATGTTTAAACCCGCAATTAACACTTGCTAGAACTGTATAAGCAAGGAATTATGGAGATATGGCTACTGCATCCAACTTTTATGACTTGTCGTTTACAAACAACCGTGGTGAATCAGTTTCACTTTCTGACTATTCCGGAAAGCCAATCCTGGTTGTCAATACTGCAAGTAAATGTGGATTCACACCACAGTACGAAGGACTGCAGAAACTTCATGAAGAATTCCGAGAGCAAGGTCTAATAGTTTTAGGTTTCCCATGTGACCAGTTTGCACATCAGGAACCAGGTGATGATGCGCAAATTGATGAGTTCTGCAAAGTTAATTACGGCGTAGACTTTCCACTTTCACAAAAAGTGAATGTCAATGGCAAAGATGCCCACCCGATTTTTCAATTTCTAAAGAGTAAATCAAAGGGCCTACTTGGTGGTTCTGTTAAGTGGAACTTTACAAAGTTTTTAATCGCACCTGATGGCGACTCAATCAAGCGGTATGCACCAAACACTGCCCCAGAGGATATTCGTTCTGACATTGAGGCATTGTTACCAAGTAATTAATGCGGCCATACGCTAGAGCAGTGGGTATCGATAGCAACTTAACTTTGCGCGTTCAATCCTGGATCGAACAAGATCCAGATCCAGTAACTAAAGCGCAACTCACCGAACTCTTAACTGCATCCCAAACTGACCAAGCGGCGCTTTTGGAATTGCAAGATGCATTCTTGGCCCCCTTGGAATTTGGCACTGCAGGGCTACGTGGCGCATTAGGCGCAGGTCCTAATCGGATGAATCGAGTCACTGTTTTACAGGCAGCTTCGGGGCTGGCACAGTTTTTAGTACAACAAGGTTTCGCTGGGCAAAAAGTTGTAATTGGATTTGATGCCCGTTACAACAGCGATGTTTTTGCAGAAGACACCGCACACGTGATGTCAGGTGCCGGCCTTGAACCACTAGTTTTCTCCCAAGTAGTACCAACACCAGTTTTAGCTTTTGCAATTCGAAATCAAGGTGCTTGTGCTGGCGTAATGGTTACCGCAAGTCACAATCCACCACAAGACAATGGTTACAAAGTTTATTTAGGTGATGGCCGACAGATAGTTTCTCCAGTTGATAAACAGATTTCAACTCTTATCAAAACTGTTACAAATGTTCAAGAAATAGTTCAAGGAGATATTGGGAAGATAGTCAGTGATGACGCACTTGATTCATACGTGTCCTTGACTTCACAACTGATTACTTCTGGCCCGACGACAGATGCGCAACGTAAAGCCGTCACGTCGGTATACACAGCTATGCATGGAGTTGGTTGGAACACTTTGAGATCGGTATTCAAAGTCTCTGGCTTTGCTGAGCCAATCGCGGCAAGTGAACAAAGGGATCCAGATCCAGCTTTTCCAACCGTTGAGTTTCCAAACCCCGAAGAAAAAGGTGCGCTCGATATCGCAATCACCCTTGCAAAACTGCAAAATGCAGATGTCTTAATTGCTAATGATCCGGATGCTGATCGCCTAGCAATTGCAGTTCCAGATTCCTTAGGAGATTGGATCACTTTGCGAGGGGATCAAATCGGTGCATTGCTGGGTTGGTGGCTAATTGAGCGCGCAAACCTTATTGGCTTGAAGTTGACCGGTACATTTGCAAACTCAATAGTTTCCTCCATGATGCTGGAACCGATTGCAAAATCTGCATCACTGAATTATGAGTCCACCTTGACCGGATTCAAATGGGTTTCGAGAGTCAACAACTTGGTTTTTGGATATGAAGAGGCTCTCGGCTATTGCGTAGATCCGAAGAACGTCAGTGACAAAGACGGTATTTCGGCTGCTGCAATGTCTATGGAATTAATGGCCTATTTAAAGAGTCGTGAGTTAACGGTCTGGAACATTTTGGACAAATTAGCCAAAGCCCACGGCTTGCATGTCACGGATCAGGTGTCTGTTCGAGTCACCAGCACAGAACAGGTAGCGAATACGATGTCTCGAATCCGCACCAATCCGCCTAAGCAGTTGGGTGAGTTACTCGTTAGTGGAATCGATGACTTAGCAAATGGATTTGGAAATTTACCCGCAACGGACGCAGTAATCATTCACTTGGCCAGAAGATCTGAAGTTGAAAAAGCGCGCGTGATCATTCGACCGAGTGGAACCGAACCAAAGATAAAGTGCTATTTAGAAGTTGTCGTTCGTTGCGAAGATATAGAGACTGCGCAACAAGCGGCCAATACTGAATTAAAGAGCCTGGCAGCGGATGCCGGACCACTACTAAGCGGAGGCAACTAATGGATAGAAATCAATTAGCCAAAATGATTGATCACACTTTGCTTAAGCCAGAGGCGACCAATTCAGATGTCTTAGCGCTTTGTGCTGAGGCAGCGGAGTTAGGTACTTTCTCAGTCTGTGTTTCACCAACTTTTGTATCGCTGGCTGCAGCCAACGTTTCTAACGGCGTGAAGGTTGCAACTGTTTGTGGTTTCCCAAGTGGCAAGCATGAGGCTGAGATCAAAGCCGCTGAAGCAAAACTGTCGGTATCACAAGGCGCTCACGAAGTCGACATGGTGATTGATGTTGGTCGAGCAATCATGGGGGATTGGGATCATTTAGAAGCCGAAGTATCCGCAGTTCGTAAAGCCACATCTGGTGCATTGTTAAAGGTTATTTTGGAAACCGCAGCTCTCACGGATGAGCAGATTGCTAAGGCTTGCCAGAGATGTGAAAGTGCTGGCGCTGACTTTGTTAAGACTGCAACCGGGTTTCATCCTGCGGGTGGTGCAGATGTTCGAGCAATCAAAATTATGCATGAGACAGTCGGTGGCCGGTTAGGCGTTAAGGCTTCCGGAGGCATCCGAGATATTGATTTTGCAACTGAGTTAATAGCAGCAGGAGCTACTCGACTTGGACTTTCTAGTTCTCGCGCAATTCTTGATGGCGTCGCTGCTACAGGAAGTTACTAAGAGCCAACCTGTTCCCGAAGTCTGGCATATCCAGGTTTAATTACATTGTTGATGATGTCTAATCTCTGATCAAACGGTAGGAATGAACTCTTCATGCCATTAACTGTGAGCCATTCCAAGTCTCGCAACGAATAATCGAAGGCTTCAACCAGAGATGCCATTTCACCAGACATCGAAGTGTCTGACATTAATCGGTTGTCGGTATTTAAGGTAACGCGGAAATTTAGTTTGCGAAGTAATCCAATTGGGTGTTCAGTAATACTTGCTGCTGCCCCTGTATCAACATTTGACTTAGGGCAAAGCTCCAATGGGATGCGACGATCTCGAACGTATGCTGCTAAATCACCAAGCGTTACTGTGCCATCATTGTTGACCGTAATGTCATCGATAATTCGAACTCCGTGGCCGAGGCGTTCGGTGCCACAGAACTGAATAGCTTCCCAAATACTCTTTAGGCCAAAAGCTTCGCCAGCGTGAATTGTGAAGTGCGCATTGTTGCGCTGTAAGTATTGAAAAGCCTCCAGGTGTTCGGTTGGAGGGTAGCCGGCTTCTTTACCAGCGATGTCGAATCCAACAACACCACGATCTCGATACTCAACGACTAGTTTTGCAATTTCAAGTGATACATCAGCCATTCGCATCGCAGTAAGTAGCGCCACTACTCTAATTGGTTTCCCGGCTTCGCGAGCAGCAGCTTTGCCTTGAGCAAACCCAAGTAACACACTGTCAATCACTTCGCGATAACTTAAACCTTTTGCAGTGTGGAGCTCTGGCGCGAATCTGATTTCCGCATAAACGACACCGTCTTCAGCAAGATCCTGGGCACACTCACTTGCTACCCGCTGGATTGCGTCAGGCGTTTGCATTACTCCAACGGTGTGTGCAAACGTCTCTAAGTAAATCTCAAGCGAACCCTGTACTGCAGTGTGAAACCAATTTCCAAGCTGCTCTTCATTGTCGTAAGGCAATGCGGTGTAGCCATGCTGCTTTGCAAGTTCCAAGATCGTTTTTACTCGCAGACCACCGTCTAAGTGATCGTGCAAGACGACTTTAGGTACCGCTTTAATTACTGCTGGTGAAATCATTCTTCGTCATCTCGGTTAGCTAGTTCAGGTGAGAATGCTGGCACACAAATTGCTACGTAATGCGCGTCTTCGCGGGTAAGGTAGCGAACTTTCTCGCCCGCTCGCGTAATTAGCGCTTGGCCAGAACCAACTGTGATCGTTTTGCCCTCGTGTTCGACATCAATCGAACCTGTGATCACGATCGTGAATTCATCAAAGTCAGGTGCCTGAGCAGGTTCAGACCAGCCAGCTGGTGCATGCATCACTGCAATCGAAACATCGTTGTCGCCTGTTTTTACTCGGCCAACGTACTCAGCAATTGATTTTCCACCAGGTACTGGAATCATGGTCGGTTCGCTAATTAACTCAGGCATGTATTCAGGATACTTGGGAAAGTTTCACAAACAAGTTTTAAACAACACGCTCGATGATTAATGGAAGACGTGTTGATATTTCAGACTCAGCACCAATTTCGTAACCTGGCGTTAAGACTTCTAAGGCGCTTGTAAAACGCTCGGGTTCGTCAGTAAGTAGCGTGAATAGCTTTTGACCTTTTGTGACCTGCTCGCCGTGTCCAACATGCCAATGAATTCCAGCACCAAACTGCACGGAATCCTCTTTTCTGGCTCGGCCAGCACCAAGTCGCCAGCTTGCCATTCCAACGGCAAGTGCATCCAACTTGGTTAAGAATCCTGAGCTTGTTGCAACAACGTCATGTGACTCTTTGGATACGGGAAGCGGCTGGGATAGGTCGCCACCCTGGGCTGCGATCATGGCACGCCAGACATCCATCGCGGAACCATCAGTAAGCGCAGTTGCAGGATCCTTTAACCCAGATGCCCCGCTTGCTTCCAACATTTCGCGCGCCAAAGTCACAGTGAGTTCAACAACATCTGCCGGTCCACCGCCAGCAAGTACGTCCATAGATTCTTGAACTTCTAGCGCATTGCCCGCGGTTCGACCAAGCGGAACATCCATTGCAGTTAACAACGCACGAGTAACCACTCCGGCATCATTACCGATTCCAACCATCGTCGTGGCAAGCTCACGAGCCTGTTCAACAGTTTTCATAAATGCGCCAGAGCCAACTTTCACGTCTAGGACAAGTGCGCCAGTTCCTTCCGCAATTTTCTTGCTCATGATTGATGCTGAGATCAACGGAATAGATTCAACAGTTCCAGTCACATCGCGTAGTGCATAAATACGACGGTCTGCAGGCGCCAAAGTTTGGCTCGCTGCGCAGATTACTGCTCCAGTGGATTTTAGAACTTCAAACATTTCGTCATTTGTCAGACTTGCTCGCCATCCTTTGATGGCTTCAAGTTTGTCCAATGTGCCACCTGTGTGACCAAGTCCTCGACCGGAAAGTTGTGGAACACTGACACCGCAAGCTGCAACTAATGGTGCAAGTGGCAGGGTGATTTTGTCGCCAACGCCACCAGTGGAATGTTTGTCTGCAGTTGGTCGGCCTAGCGCAGACCAATCCATAGTCTCACCAGAGTCAATGTAGGCCTTGGTCCAGCGCACGATTTCTCGACGATTCATTCCGTTAAGCAGAATTGCCATTGCCATAGCCGACATTTGTTCTTCGGCAATTAAGTTGCGCACGTATGCGTCAACAAACCAATCGATTTGCGCATCAGAGAGTTCACGCTTATCTCGCTTGGCTGCAATGAGATCCACTGCGGCAAATGGCTCAGTGCTCATGATGTTGATTTCACTCGGGGAAGTGTCATACCTGTAAGGCTAATGCGTTTAAAGTCGATCCGTTAAATCATGCACGCCAAATGCGTCAGGAAGTATCTCGGTCATTGACTTAATTCCGGATACTGAATCCAGCAGACAATTAGGACCGCCGTGTTCCCAGAGCAATTGCCGACAGCGTCCACATGGCATCAAGGCATTCCCATGGCGATCAACACAGGCAACTGCAACGAGCTTTCCACCACCTGAGCTGATCAAACTAGAGATCAAACCACACTCGGCACAAAGAGCAACACCGTAAGACGCATTTTCGACGTTGCAGCCAGTCACGATGCGACCGTCATCAACTAAGCCAGCAACACCGACGGGAAAGTTTGAATAAGGTGCATACGCTTTCGTCATCGCGCCACTAGCAGCCGCTCGCAACTCATCCCAATTGATTTCCATTAGTGATGATCTCCCTTTCGATACGGAACACCATCAGCAGCAGGTGGCCTCAAATTCTGGGACGCTGTTGCAAGTACCAACAGTGTCGTTATGTAAGGCGCAACTTGGGCAACTTCAGGTGGGAATGAAGTTGCGGAGAAGTAAGCGCCGATCATTACCGAACCAAGTATCAAGAAGCCGATTGCAGAGTTGCGCTTGGCTTTACGAAGCATGACGCCACCGATTGCAAACAAAATAATTGCACCGAGCAAAATCAAGCCTTTAACGTTTTGATTTCCAGTGTCGATCAGTCGCAAAGTATCAATGTAACCAAACATCAGTGCACCAGCAGCAGTTCCACCTGGTCGCCAGTCACCAAAGATCATGGTTGCTAAACCGATGTAACCACGACCAGCCGTGTTGCCATTGCGATAGATGGTAGATGCGATTGATAAGTAAGCACCACCCAGTCCAGCAAGCATGCCCGAGAACACAACAGCTGCGTACTTGAACTGCACAACCTTGACGCCGAGCGAATCAGCAGCCCATGGATTTTCGCCGGCACTACGAAGACGAAGACCAAAAGCAGTTTTCCAAAGCAGGTAACTAGTCATTACGAATAGCAAGAATGTGATGATGGTAAGCAGCGACATGTTATAGAACAAACCAGCAACGATTCCAGCTAAATCACTAATAAAGAAAATTCCCTTTTCATGCAGAGAGGTCAACGGTTCAACAATTGATTCAACTGTGAAAGTAGGAATCTCACCCTTAATAGGAGGTGACTGCGCTTGCCCACCACCAGGAGCGTCTGTGAAGAGCAAGATTGCAAGGAACTTAGTTAGGCCCAGTGCCAAGAGGTTAATCGCGGTACCAGCAATGATTTGATCAACACCGAAAGTGACTGCGGCAACAGCTAGTAGCAGACCACCAATAGCTCCGAAGATCACGCCAGCGAGTACCCCAGCCCAAACACCCCATTGCCAACCGGCCCAACCAGCACCGAAGGTTCCAAGAATCATCATGCCTTCCAGGCCAATGTTGATTACGCCAGCGCGTTCTGCCCAGATACCTGCAAGGCCAGCAAGTGCGATTGGTGAGGCGAAAACTAAAGCCTGAGCGATCGTTACTGTGCTGGTTAGGTCACCATTACCCGTAATTGTGCGGGTGATCGAAAGCATGGTGATTGCCGTGAAAGCTGCACCAATAAATCTGCGAGATTTTAGGTAAGTCATACTGCTGCCTCCTGCTTTGCCAATGCTTTCGCAACACTTGTTTGCTCACTCTTGACTTGGTATCGCCTTACTACTTCGTAAGAAATAACTACAACAATTACGATTAATCCCTGCATGATTGTGGAGATTTCTCTTGGGACACCTTCCAGAACCAACTGACCGCTTGAGATGTCCAAGAATGCCCAAAGGATGGCACCTAGTGCTATTCCCAAAGGATTATTGCGACCCAATAACGCAATTGCGATCCCGATGAAGCCCCAATCGGTTGGGAACTGCAAGGTGTACGAACCGGTGTCTCCTAATAGATAAGGAAGGCCTACTAATCCGGCAACTGCGCCCGAAAGCAACATAGTTACATAGATCATGCGATTTGACTGCACACCACTGGTACGAGCAGCAGTTGCTGATTTTCCAGTAGCACGTAGATCAAAACCAAAGCGAGTGCGATTTAGTAGGAACCAATATCCAACGCCAATAACTATCGAGATAAAGAAGAATCCATAGATCGGTGTACCTGGATCTAGAAATGCGATTCCACGTAGCATTCCAGTTTCTGGGATTGGTTTGGTACCACGAATGTTCAAACTGGTTTCCGTACCAATACTGGTGCGAACAATTATGTAACTAATGATTCCGATCGCAATAAAGTTCAACATGATTGTTGAAATAACTTCACTAACGCCGCGGGCAACTTTCAACCAAGCGGCAATGCCGGCCCAAAGCGCACCAACAAACATTGCTACAAGAATCGTGACAGTCACAGATGCAACCTTTGGCAACGTCAAATTGCTTGCAACAACTGCGCCCGCCAAAGCTCCGAGAACATACTGGCCATTAACACCGATGTTGAATAGATTCATTTTGAACCCAATAGAAACAGCCAAAGCACTTAAGAAATAAATTGTGGCTAAGTTAAGCATCAACGACATTGCGCGCGGCGAAGTTCCATAAGTCCACATCGAAGCAAATACCGTTGTTACGTCAGCACCAATCGCACTAAGAATTAGAGCAGTTGCAATCAAAGAGATAGATAGTCCAATTGCCGGTGCAATGAGGCTAATTCCAATTCGTCGAAGATTCATTACGCAGCCTCTCCAGCACCAGTCATTGCAGTGCCTAGCTCTTGCGGTGTCACAGTGGCTGGATCAGCGTCGGCTACAAACTTGCCTCGGAGCAAAACTTTAATGTTGTCACTAAGGCCAATCAATTCATCTAGGTCTGCAGAAACTAGTAATACTGCTAGTCCAGCTTGACGAGCATCGCGGATGTGATCCCAAATTGCTGCCTGAGCGCCAACATCGACGCCACGAGTTGGATGAGCAGCAATTAGAAGTTTTGGCACACCTGACATCTCGCGACCAACTATTAGCTTTTGTTGGTTACCACCAGAAAGTGCGCTGGCTAAAACGTCGATACTTGGTGTGCGAACGTCATACTCTTCTACGATTCGCTTGGTGTCTGCTTTAGCGCTGCGCGGAGTTAGCCAGATCCCCTTTGAGTTTGGCTCTCTAGTTTGGTGTCCCAGCATTCGGTTTTCCCAAAGTGGCGCCTCGAGCATCAATGCTTGCCGGTGCCGATCCTCTGGAATGAAACCAATTCCAAGCTCGCGACGATGGCGAGTGGTCTTTTTGGTGATGTCTTCATTTTTGAAATAAACCTTTCCAGTGGCTGATTCGATACCCATTAAGGCATCAAGAATTTCAGCCTGACCATTTCCTTCAACGCCTGCGATGCCAACAATTTCACCGGCACGAATCTGGAATGAAATGTTATCGACGATGGCCTTGCCACCTTTTGCAAAGACTGAGAGATCTTCCACTTTCAATACAACTTCGTCTTGAATCGTGTCACCTACCGCATCAGGCGTAGGTAATTCATTACCGACCATCATCTCGGCTAGATCGCGAGCCGAAACATTTTGAGTGTGTGGGTTGACACTGCCAACCGTTGTACCTTGACGAATAACAGTAATTTCATCTGCAATTGATAAGACCTCATCTAACTTGTGACTGATAAAGATAACCGTTAGGCCTTCTTTTTTAAGATCACGAAGCGTGTTAAACAATTCATCAACTTCATGCGGAACAAGTACTGCAGTTGGTTCATCTAAGATCAAGATTTTTGCACCGCGGTATAGAACTTTAAGAATTTCAATTCGCTGTCTATCACCAACGCCAAGTTCACTGACTAGGACATCTGGATCAATTGCCAAACCGTTTTCTGCTGCGATGTCTGAAATCTGCTTGCGAGCCTTTGCAAAATCTAAGCGAATGCCGTTCTTTGGTTCGCTACCTAAAACTATGTTTTCTAAAACTGTGAAGTTATCGGCCAACATGAAGTGTTGGTGCACCATGCCGATACCGGAATCGATGGCATCAGATGGAGAGTTAAAAACCAGGCTTGTGCCATTGATTGAAATTGTGCCTTCATCGGCTTTTTGCATTCCGTAGAGAATCTTCATCAAAGTCGATTTGCCCGCGCCATTTTCACCAACAATGGCATGTACTGTGCCAGAGGCAACTTTCAGATTTATATCGCTGTTTGCAACAACACCAGGAAATCTTTTCCAGATTCCCTTTAGTTCTACCGCGAGTGCACCCTGGTTCATCAGCTTTAACCGTGCCTTTCAGATTTTGTTACTACCTAAACTTACGACTTCCTGAATCAAAAAGTGAGGCTCGGATGGAAAAATCCACCCGAGCCTCACTGTAACTATTAATTACTGAACGGTTGTACCAACAGTAACTTCGCCTGACTTAATCAACTCGGCGGCTGCATCAGCAGCACCGGAGAAATCAGCCACAGCAGAGTTGGAACTTGAGTAACCAACGCCATCCTTCGATAGGTCGAAGGCCTGGATACCAACTAGGGGCGCTCCATCTACTACGCCCTTGATTACGTCGAATACAGCTACGTCAACGCGCTTCAACATGGATGTCAAAATGATGTCCTTGTATTCAGCAAGTGCTGGAACTGTGTACTGATCAGAGTCAACACCGATTGCCCATACTGTTGCTCCACCATCGGCAGCAGCCTTTACAGACTGGAACATGCCTAGACCGGAACCACCAGCAGCAGCGTAAACAACGTCTGCACCGTTGGCGATCATGCCATCAGTTGCAGTCTTTGCCTTTTCAGGCACGTTCCATGCTGTGTTGTCGCCTGCAGCGCCCATGTACTTGGATTCAATCGTGATGTCTGGGTTTACAGACTTTGCACCTTCGATGTAACCGGCTTCAAAAGCCTTGATTAGATCGATTTCCATGCCACCGATGAAGCCGATAACACCGGACTGCGATGC
>CANKTT010000022.1 GCA_947486505.1 Actinomycetota bacterium
CGCGGCCGCCGAACTGTTGTCCAATTTTTGGCAGCGACAAGTCCGTTAGCTCGCGACACAAGTACATCGCAATCTGGCGCGCAGTCACCAAAACTCGAGAGCGGCTAGCGCCAGTTAAGTCATCCAGTGTGACGCCAAAGTAACTTGCTGTTTGAGCCATAATCAAACTTGCACTAATTTCCGGACCAGCCGCATCAGAAACCAAATCCTTAAGAACAACCTCAGCCAGGTCTAAATCGACAGAAGCCCGGTTCAAACTCGCAAACGCAGTTACTCGAATTAATGCACCTTCTAGTTCACGAATGTTTGTTGACATCTTTGACGCAATGAATTCCAAAACTTCTGGCGGCGCACTTAATCTTTCTTGTGCACTCTTCTTGCGCAAAATTGCAATACGGGTTTCGAGATCGGGCGGTTGAACATCTGTAATCAGACCCCACTCAAAACGTGAGCTCATTCGGTCTTCGAAACCTTGAAGTTGTTTTGGCGGCAAATCTGATGTGACAACAATTTGTTTGTTGGCGTTATGCAAAGTGTTAAACGTGTGAAAGAACTCTTCTTGAGTTTGAACTTTTCCCGACAAGAACTGAATATCGTCGACTAACAAAACGTCAATATCCCTGTAACGACGCTGGAATTCCTTTGCTTTGTCGTCGCGAATCGAGTTAATAAACTCGTTAGTAAATTCTTCCGAACTTACATAGCGAACTTTTGATCCGGCGTAAAGAGTTCTGGTGTAATGGCCAATTGCGTGTAACAAGTGCGTCTTACCAAGTCCGGATTCACCGTAGATAAAAAGCGGGTTGTAGGCCTTAGCTGGTTGTTCAGCTACGGCGCGAGCTGCGGCGTGAGCAAAACGGTTTGATGATCCGGGCACAAATGTATCGAAAGTATATTTTGGATTTAGTCGACTGCCTTCTTCTGCAGTTCTGGGAGCGGGAGCTGGGCCACGACTAGCTTGGGGAGGTAAGGCAGGATTTGGATCTGAGCGTAAACCAACCGATTCGATGTCGGCGTATGTGGAGTCAGCTAGTTCGTCGGTCGCTTCATCATCTAGGTCAGGCGCGATCGATTCATCAACGGTAACTGCAAGGCGCATTTCGCGACCTAAAGTTGCGGAAAGCGCATCGCAAACAATTGGACTGAGTCTGCTCTCTAAAACGTCTTTCGTAAATTCGTTAGGCGCGGCGACAAGAGCCGTGTCCCCAACTATGCCAAGTGGGCGAGTAAGGGTTACGAATGCGCGCTGCTGGGGAGTTAGTGCACCAGCGGACAAGGACTCCAAAGTCCTGGCCCAAACCTCATTAAGGTCCAGATCTTCCATTTCGCTCCTTGCGTCCAAGAGCGCAGTCGGGGAACAATTGATTTCCACAGGCTCGGACTATGCAGACTACGGCCTGTGGATGCCCACTGACAAGTTGTTTTCCACAGGAAACCAGTTCAGATTTTGGGTTTGACCGAAACCATTAACTACCCGTATCTTTAAGAGGTTAATTCCGAGTTCGATGTGCACTTCGTCGAATGTTCACGAATCTAAATCTCGTGAATGTCCGATGGCCAATCGCCTCACCCCTACTTCCTTTGGAGTGTCACTTATGTCAAAGCGCACCTACCAGCCAAATAAGCGCCGTCGTGCCAAAAAACACGGATTCCGTAACCGCATGAGCACCCGCGCTGGCCGTGGCATTCTTGCCTCACGTCGCGCAAAGGGTCGCTCGAAGCTTTCCGCGTAATCTGCGGCTCCAAGTAAATGCTTCCCGCCTCGGCGAGGTTGCGTAAGTCCTCGGAAATTTCAGCTGTTATGAAATCAGGCACAAGGTTTTCAGCAAAATTGGTGGTTCTACACGTGGCTCAAAGTTCAAGCGAACACACAAAAGTGGCCTTTGCTGTGGGTAAAAATGTTGGTAACTCTGTTGTTAGGCACAAAGTGACCCGCCAATTAAGGCACGCAATTGCCCCGCTAATTAGCCATTTCCCAGCCGGATCCCAGGTAGTTGTTAGGGCTTTACCCGGCTCCAGCCAAGCGACCTTTATTCAACTTTCAGAGAATCTGAAGTTTGCGCTTTCAAAGGTGACCAAACCATGAAGGCAAAAAGCTTGATCTTGAGTGCTGCCAGTGCCGGCAAAAGTCTCTGGGATGCCACGTTTGGCCGAGTTTTGGTAGCAGCTCTTGTTGGTTTAATCCGTGCCTATCAAATCCTGCTTAGCCCAAGAATCGGGCAAGTTTGTCGCTACTACCCGACTTGTTCGCACTACGGACTCGAAGCAGTAAAGATTCATGGCGCAGGTAAAGGAACGCTTTTGGCAGCATGGCGAGTATTGCGCTGCCACCCCTGGGCAGTTGGCGGTATCGAATACGTCCCAGCAAAAGGATCTTGGGCAAATCATAAAGTAATTGAAACTTCAACTAATAACGATAGGCAGGTTATTGGCGCATGAGCCTTAATCCATTGGTATGGCTAGAAACCCTTGTTAGTTGGGTGCTAGTTAGCTTCCACTCCCTCACCTCCCAGGTCTTTGCACCTGACGGTGGTTGGGCATGGGGCCTTGCGATCGTTTTACTCGTTATTTTGATTCGAATTCTGCTGATCCCGCTTTTCGTCAAACAGATTAAAAGTCAGCGGAATCTGCAGATCATTCAGCCACAGGTAAAAGAGATTCAAAAGAAGTACGCCGGTGATCGTGAGCGCCAGTCGCAAGAGTTGATGAAGCTCTACAAAGAAACCGGAACCAATCCACTTTCTAGTTGTTTGCCGATCTTGGCCCAAGCCCCAATTTTCTATGCGCTGTTCGTGGTGTTGCAAGGCATAGCAATGAGTCAACCAAAGGGTGTGCTTACCGAGGAACTAGTTGAATCGGCGCGAAATGCCTCTATTTTGGGCGCTCCGATTTATGGCACATTTATGAATCGAGCTGAAACCGCCAACCCGACGGCAACTTTCTGGGTGACATTAATTTTGATCATGCTGATGACGCTGACTTCGTTTTTAACTCAGCGCCAATTGATCGTCAAGAACACTGCGCCAGATAACCCAATGGTGCAACAACAGAAAATTCTCTTGTACGTATTCCCTGTTATTTTTGCTATCACCGGAATTAACTTCCCAGTCGGAGTTTTGCTTTACTGGTTCACAACCAACCTTTGGACCATGGGTCAACAGTTCTATGTAATCAGAAACAACCCGCAACCTGACACCCCTGCCTGGGATGCATTAATGGCCCGAAAAGCTGCAAAGCAGGCAAAGAAAAATCCAGAATCCGTGACTGAAATCGAACCAACGCCAGAGGCAAAAGCGGTTCGGCAACAGCCTAAAAAGAAACCCAAAAAGAAGCGCAACTAGTTTCACGTGAAACTAGTTGCCAGCTGAAAACAATAACCGAAATCAGATTTCCAACACAGAAAGGCCAAACAAATGGCTGAAAAACTCTCACTACTTGAGCAAGAAGGCGAAATCGCTGCCGATTACCTAGAAGGGCTATTGGACATTGCCGACCTAGATGGCGACATTGATATGGACGTGGAAAATGACCGCGCAACCGTAAGCATTGTTGGCGCAGACCTTTCCCAGCTGGTGGGCAGCAAAGGTGAAGTGCTCGATGCAATTCAAGAACTTACTCGCCTTGCAGTAACCCGAGAAACTGGTGAACGTTCCCGCTTAATGCTTGATATCTCAGGGCACCGCGCATCCGTAAAAGCTAAATTGATTGAGGTTGCCAAAGAAGCGGCCGCAAAGGCAATCGAAACTGGCGAAGAAGTAGAACTAAAGCCGATGAATGCTTTTGAACGTAAAGTCGTGCACGATGCAGTTGGCGAAGCTGGCGCATCCAGTGTTTCCAAGGGCGAGGAACCAAAGCGCCGAATTGTGGTACTTCCCGCCTAGCTTCGCGTTTCACGTGAAACATTTTCCGAAAGACTGATCCAGTGAAAGAAATCACCGAGGTTTATCCAGATGCTGCGGAAAACCTTGCCCGTTTCGCACACTGGCTAGCCGGGGCTGGCGTAGAACGTGGGTTTTTAGGACCCCGTGAAGTTGATCGAATTTGGGATCGACACATTGCCAACTGCGCCGTGGTTGAGGAACTTATTCCGCAAAACTCAAAGGTCTTTGATATAGGTAGCGGCGCCGGGTTACCTGGGTTAGTTCTAGCGATAGTTAGACCTGACATCACGATTAGCTTGATTGAGCCTTTGATGCGACGCTCGGAATTTTTAAAGGAAGTAGTTGCAGATCTTGGCATCACCGAACAAGTGACGGTTTTACGAGGCCGAGCTGAAGAATTAAAGGGCCACACTGCGCCAGTAGTTACGGCCCGCGCCGTGGCGCCACTTGGAAAACTGCTCACTTGGTCTTTACCTTTAACGACTAAAGGCGGCCAGATTTTGGCCATGAAGGGAAGTTCCGCAACCACCGAAATTGCCGAAGCTACGGATATTCTCAAGGGTCGCAAGGCCGAAATCGTTCTATGTGGGGCTGGCGTTGTTGATCCACAGACAACTGTGGTTCGGGTGACCACCTAACATATGCGTCAGGCATTTGCCCTACGCTTAAGGCTCAAGTTAGTAATACTGGGGTTAAGAAATTAGGTTGGCAAAATGGCTTACGCCGATGACGAAGATACGCCGTTAGCAGCAGCAGCAGCGGCGGCTGTTTATGTTCGACGTGGGCTAAAAGGTACTTTTGCTAAACCAAAACACACCAGAATTATCACTATTGCCAACCAAAAAGGTGGGGTAGGCAAGACCACATCGGCCGTAAACCTGGCCGCATCTATGGCTTTGGCCGGCTTGAATGTTTTAGTAATTGACCTTGATCCACAAGGAAATGCCAGTACTGCATTTGGCATAGATCACTATGAAGATGCCAGCGGATCTTTTGATGTTTTGCTAGATGGCGAATCGATTGCAGACATGATGAGCGCAGCCGAGGGTTTTGATTCGCTATGGGTGCTGCCGGCAACTTTAGATTTAGCGGGCGCAGATATCGAACTTATTTCTACTGTGGCCGAGGCGAAGCGGCCATTCTTGCTCAAGGCTGCTTTGGCCGACTTTTTGGCAGACCACGAGATGGACTACGTTTTCATCGATTGCCCACCAAGTTTGGGCATGCTTACGATTAATGCCCTAGCCGCTGTCAAGGAAGTTCTGATTCCAATTCAATGTGAGTTTTATGCTCTTGAAGGGGTACAGCAGCTATTACGCACAATTGAATTCGCAAAAGAACGCCTGAATCCTGACCTAGAAGTCAGCACTATTTTGCTAACGATGTATAACTCCACGACCAACCTTTCTGCCTCAGTTGTTGAGGAAGTCCGCGGATATTTTGGCAAAAAAGTCCTAGAAACCGTGATTCCGCGATCGATCTATGTCGCCGAAGCACCTTCATTTGGACAATCTGTAATGACTTATGACCCAGGGTCAACTGGGGCAGTTGCTTACTTGGCAGCAGCGCGAGAAATCACCGAACGTAAACAGAAGGGTTAACGTAATGGCAAAACGACAAAGCTTAGGCCGTGGCTTAGGAGCCTTGATCCCGGATGTTTCACGTGAAACAGCTAGCTCAATAACTAAACCGGGAACTGGTGGCAAGCCAGCAAAGAAAACCGCTGCAACTGCACCTAAAAAAGCCACAACTGCAACTAAATCCAGCACAAAGGCAGCATCTAAGCCGCCTACCAAGTCAACAACGGCTACGGCATCCTCAGCGCCTAGCTCAGCAACTTCCAGCAACTCCCAAGCCCCGACTGCTATAGCTGGGCTGACATTTGCCGAACTGCCAGTTCGCTCCATAGCTCCAAATGCTCAGCAGCCCCGACAAGTATTTGATGATGAAGCGTTAGCGGAATTGGTTCATTCGATCCAAGAAGTTGGATTATTGCAGCCAATTGTGGTCCGCCCAGCCAGCGGTGGGGGATACGAACTTGTTGCTGGTGAGCGCCGATTGCGCGCCACGAAAAAGGCGGGATTCAAGACCATCCCAGCCCTGATCCGCGAAACCGCAGATGATCAGATGTTGCGCGATGCATTATTGGAAAACCTTCACCGCGCAGCACTGACACCACTTGAAGAAGCAGCAGCCTACAAGCAATTGCTCGAAGATTTCGGTGGCACGCAAGACGAGTTAGCTACAAGGCTAGGTAGGTCTCGACCACAAATCTCCAACACACTTCGCCTATTGAATTTGCCATTAGCTGTGCAACGCCGCGTTGCTGCAGGCGTTATTTCTGCTGGACATGCCAGAGCGCTGCTTGGACTAAAGGACGCCGGGGCGATTGAACGACTAGCTAGCCGAATTGTTGCCGAAGGTCTTTCGGTACGAACTGTCGAAGAAATTGTCTCGCTTGACCAAGACGAAAAGCAACCCAAGCCAACAGCCAAAAAATCAACCGGCAAGATCAGCGCTCCAGGACTTAAGTCCATGGGAGATCGACTTTCAGAGCGCCTCGACACTAGAGTCACGGTTCAAGTTGGCAAGTCCCGCGGCAAGGTCATTATCGAGTTCGCCACTTTGGAAGATTTACAGAGAATCGTTGAGGTTATTGACCCAAAGCAGCGCGGTATGTTCGGTGAACCACTCAAGTAATTCACTTACACACATGTGCACAACCTGTGTAGTAGCAATAAATGTGACACAGATCACAATTTTGAGTTAACCGATTCTTGGCGCCAGAATTCGGGTGATAGCTGAACTCAAACCGGCGGCGATATTGTCTCTAACTTCAGGCTGCGATAACAAGGCACTGTCGCGGGGACTAGTGGCGTAACCCAATTCGATTTTTATGCTGGGCATGCGGGTTAATCGAAGTAAATCCCAAGTTTTGGCATGCGACCTGGAGTCGGTGAGCGAAGTTCGCGAGCTGACTTCTTCCTGAACAATTTCCGCCAATCTCATTCCGGTTGCTGAACGGGAGTATTGGTGACCAAAGTAATAAGAGGCAACCCCTTGAGCCAGGGGGTTTTCATGACGGTCCAGACCCAAGCCAATAATCAAATCAACGTTACTTTCATTGGCAAGAGTAGCTCTAGTCCGTTCTCCATCAACGCGTCCTGATTGGGGTCTGGTTAGCAGGACTAAAGTGCCCATTGCGCCCAAGCGACCTTCCAACCGGGAGGCAACATCCCAACAAATGTAAGCGTGAGAGTAATCACTGTCAACCAAATGCTCCGCCAAGTCACTTGGATCAAGCAAAATCGAACAAGTTTCAACTTTGCGGGTCTTTCCGAAGTTATCCACGGTAGAGAGTTCACGCAAATGTTCTTGGCTACCTCCAGCAATAGTTCGAGCCAATCTTTGAAACGCTCGAAAGAAAGCTGGGCCGCATATTCCGTCAACGTCTAAACCAACATTGCGCTGGAATTCCCGTACCGCAGAATCAGTACTTTTTGCAAAGATTCCATCTACGCGATCTAAGGCAAAACCCAACTCGATTAATCGCTGTTGTAATTGCGCAACATCTTCGCCATGAATCACGTGCCCTGGGGTAAAACTTAGAACTCGATCACCGATTCTCCAGCGCGCTTCATCGAGTCTGCGAAAAGTTTGTGGGCCTACTAAGCCATCAACTGTTAAGCCACGAGTCTGTTGGAAATAGCGCAGCGCAGCAAGCAAGATGTCATCGAAAACATCTGCTGCTGCGCTGGCATTAGGACTTAAGAACCCAAGACGAACTAGCCGATCACGAACCTCTGTTACCGCTGGCCCTTGATCGCCGCGTCGCAGGATCGTTACTGTCATTAGTTATTTAAATGAACTCAGCAAGATCTGAAAGTAAAGCCGCCTTTGGCTTAGCACCAATAATCTGCTTTACAATCTCACCGTTTTGATAAACGTTCATCGTTGGAATCGAAGTCACGCCGTAGTTAGCGGCAGTTGCAGGATTCTCATCAACGTTCAACTTCAGGATTGTTAGCTTGTCGCCATGAGCGGCAGCAATCTCTTCCAGGATTGGACCAATCATCTTGCATGGGCCACACCATTCAGCCCAAAAATCAACCAAAACTGGCTTATCACTCTTCAAGACATCGTCAGCAAACGATGCATCTGTTACGGCTGCAGTTGCGCCCATTTTTACTCCTATAGTTGCTAGTTCTTCAAGCATAAGTGGTTAGCGATTAACCGCTGGTTTTATTGAATATGTCGGGTATCACTTGCTGTGCAGATTGGACAAAAATCGTTCAGCATCAAGTGCGGCGCTACACCCAGTTCCAGCAGCAGTGATGGCCTGACGGTAGGTGTGGTCAACTAAGTCTCCACACGCAAACACTCCGGAAAGATTTGTTGCAGTTGTTCCCGCACCAGTAAGCACGTAACCCTGAGGGTCAAGATCAACTTGTCCCTTAAGAAGTTCAGAACGTGGGTCATGCCCAATGGCAACAAACAATCCAGTTACCGCAAGCTCGCGAGTATCACCTGTGTTGATGTCGCGAATCGTGACGCCAGATAATTTTGCATCACCGTGCAATTCGCTGACTTCACTATTCCAGGCGAATTTTATTTTAGGGTCGTTGTGCGCACGCTCAGCCATGATTTTGCTGGCACGTAATTCATCCCTACGGTGAATCATCGTGACGCTTTTTGCAAACCTAGTTAGGAAGGTAGCTTCTTCAACTGCGGAATCTCCACCACCGACAACTGCAATGTCTTGATCTCGGAAGAAGAATCCGTCACAAGTTGCACACCAAGAAACCCCGTGCCCAGAAAGACGCTTTTCGTTATCAATTCCAAGTTCGCGGTAACTAGAACCAGTTGCCAAAATTACTGAGTGTGCCCTGTATTCGCGACCCTCACCATCAACAACCGTCTTCACGTCTCCGGTTAGGTTGGCAGCAGTGACGTCATCAGTAATCAAGTTGGCGCCGAACCGTACCGCTTGCGCACGCATGTTTTCCATTAGTGCTGGTCCCATGATCCCGTCCTGAAAGCCGGGAAAATTCTCTACTTCAGTTGTATTCATTAACGCGCCACCAGCGGTAACAGCACCTTCAAAAACAATTGGTTTAAGTTGGGCCCGGGCGGCGTAAATCGCGGCGGTGTATCCAGCTGGTCCTGAACCGATAATGATCACGTCATTGATGTCTTGTGACATTTGTTTTCCTTAAGTTGAAGTATTTCAAGTGTACTTACTTAAGGTTGACTTCTCAGACCCAACCAACTACTGAATGTCAATTGAAATATTTGGTCAAAACTAGAGCAGGACTCTAACTTCAGAAACCCCACCTTTGAACTCACCAGAATCAGATTTAGGCAGATCAGGCGTGAGCCATATCAAAACGTACCTACCAGAAGATGCCTCTAGAACCTTGACGGCACCAGAGCTTTCGCTCGGAGAAAGGTCACCAAATTTAAGATCGGTTGCAAAATTAGGTTGAGTCGAATCAAGGACATAAATCTCGGCCGAATGACCAACTGAAGTGAAGTCGATCTCTACGCCGTATACGTCTTGGGTAGCCCCTAAATCTAGCAACAGCCCAACACCCGCTTTACCCGACATTTCAGCTTGTTTGTAATTGACCGTTGTCCAAGCCGTTGACTTATCATCATCAACAGCAAGTAAAGCCTGCGATTCATTTTCGGTCTGATCACCAAACGGGTCATAGATGCTAACCGCCATCACTTCTGCGATAGCGCCGGTCTCCTGGGAAACATTGCTACTTGGCAAAGGTGAGTTCAAGATTGAAAAATCGGAATCTGATCGCAGGAAGTTACTTGTTAACAACTGCCAACCAATCCAACCAAAGAGCAAAACTGATAACCCAGCAATTAATGTCGAACGAAATTTTCTTGGCTTAGCAGAGTTAGGAGGAGACCAAGTTACGGAACTTGCAGTTAACCGCGACACTCGACTCTGTAGGCTTTCTGACTCCTCAGCTTCGCCGACCGACAACGCATCAAGTACTTGTCTCATCGTGGAGTAGGTACCATCTTGCGTTTGTTGATAGAACCGATCTATGTATGGTCTAACGCCGCCATGAACTTGACTCGGCAACACTAAGCCAGAACCCCCATCTCTTAAGGCTGCTGGCAAGGAGTCGACACTACCAAGTGGCCACATCCCAGTCACCATCACAAAAAGTAATTGACCAACACCTTTAATATCTTGTGAAACACCTTCAATGGAATCTGGTCCCAGCAGTGCAGAATCGACACCAAATCCAGTTAGACGCACTTCTTGGCCTTGCGAAAAGATGACGTTGTGTGGACGAAGACGACGATGAAAAACATTTAAGTAATGCGAATGCATCAAAGTGTTAGCAATAATCGCCAGTTGTTTCAGCGCCTGTTCAGCTGGTAATACCTCACCGCGCCGAATAATCAGGCGATCTAGAGTTTCGCCATCTAGCCACTCAGTGACTATGCCGACATAGCGATCTGGCGACGCAGAAGAATCTTCCCGTGAGATTTTTCCATCCGGGATTACATCCAGAATTGAAACAACATCGCGGCGATCATTAGCAGCTGCAAGCTGACACTCCTGCAGCAATTTAACGCTTCGCAGATCTGACGTTGGTAACAGAATCAAGTTCACCCAACGCTTCAAAGATAAATCCATAGCGCGCCAGATTGGTGAACTCAAAGAACTAGCGACTTGAACATCTAACGCATAGCGACCATCAAAGATTCGGTCGTTTGCGCCACTCATAATTGCAGTTTAGTTGTCTATTTTCGACGCACTAACGCGAGGACTGCCGAGACTTCAGATATACGCAACGCTTTTGCCAAGCCAAGGTAGATCAACGAAAACAAAACCGTGAAAGTTCCAATCGCAAACCCAACCTGCAAAGCAGACATGTCAGCTTGATTAGAAATTGTGACCCTAACAAAGGCATATGCGAGCAACGCAGCAAAGATACTCGCGGCTGCGACTCTAACAATTAGACGCAAATGACCATGTTTCCAGATTTCAGGAACCCGCTTGCCAATTCGACGCCAAGTTAGAGCGCAGGTGATTATGTAAGCGATGGAATAACCCAGGGCCAGTCCAGCAACTTGTAGCCCATTACCCATGCGGCTAAGGAGGATAAAAAGAACAAAGCCGATAGCGATATGCAGACCATTGAATCCCAAGTTGATCAGGAATGGGGTCTTAGTGTTTTCCTGTGCATAGTAACTTCTGAGCAATACGTAAAACAACGAAAATGCTGGCAGTCCAAGGGCAAACATGGATGCTACAAAACCAAGTGCAGCACCTTGGGCAGTAGAAGATGCACCAAAGCCATAAAGCAGTGAACCAATCCAAGGACCGGCCGCAAACAGAATCACTGCACTGGGAATAATCAGGGCGGTTACCAACCTCAACGATGCGGACAATTCTCCACCGAATGCCAAAAGGTCCTTCTCATGAGCCTGCCTACTAAGTCGAGGAAGCAACGCAGTAATGATTGAGACCGTGATTATTGAATGTGGCAACATCATCATGAGTTGGCCTTTTTGATACGAGGTAAATCCAACTGCAACAGCATCAGGATCCCCAGAGACCAGCACATTTGCCAAAGTAGTTAAATTTGAAACCATCAAGAAAGTTATTTGATTGACCAACACAAAGCCGATGGTCCACTTCGCCAAGTTTCCAATTTTCCCATTGCCAACATCTCTAAATTGAAAGTTTGGCCTAAAGCTGTACCCAGTTTTCCTAAGCGCAGGGACCAAAATCAAGGCTTGAGCCATAACTCCGAGAGTTGTACCGAAACCGAGCAAGTTTAGCTGTGCCGAAGTTACCGAGCTAGCAGTTGGGACAGCAGACATTGCTGTGACAAACAGCGCGGCAGTTGCAATCACAATTATGTTATTGATGATTGGTGCGTACATAGGGAGGGCAAACGAGTTTCGCGAATTCAGAATTTGCGATGCAAGAGTATATAGACCATAAAAAAATATTTGGGGTAAGCACCAGCGTGCAAAAATAGTTGCAACATCGAATTCTTCTTGAGTCCAAAGTTTGGTTGCGTATAAGTGCACGATAAATCCCGCAAGCAACACCGAAACGATCACAATGCCAATCAGAACCATGCCAACCAGAGTTAACAGCTGATCTGTAAATTGTTTTCCTTGATCAGCGTCATCTTCCATATGTCTAACTAATGCCGGGATGAAAACTGCATTTATTGCGCCACCAGCAATAAGAATGTAAATGATGTTTGGAATGCTATTTGCCACGGAGTAGGTGTCTGAGAAAATACCAGTGCCAATTGCGGCAACTAAAGCAATGTCTCGAAAAACCCCAGTGACGCGGCTAGCCAGAGTGCCGGCTGCCATCCCCGAGGTCTGTCCGATGAATGATGACACTGCCTTCTCAAACCACCTATTCGTGAATTAGCTTGCGGACTTTTTTCCGAGACGCCGATCCTTTTGCCGCTTAACAAAATTACTTAGAGCCAGCAGCACAAGCAGCCCAAATGCCCCCCACACCAGAGTACGCGCGAACTGACTATAAGCGGCAGAAGAGATTTGCATATTTTGCACTTCGCCAAAACTCTCCCCATTAGGAGCGATTAACTGGGCCTGCACATCCACGACGCCTGCACCTAGCAAAGTAATAGCAACTGGAACCGTTATTCGCTGTCCGCTACCCACTTGAATTAACTCGGTAGGCTCAGCCGAGAATCTAGAAGTTGCAGTGCTGGTCAGTTCAACGCTAACGGATACGTCTAGGTCACTGTCATTGACGATTGTGATTGGGATCTCGGATTTTTCCTCAGGAGTTGTTACCTGTGATGACGCTTGGATGGTTACCTCAGCGAAGTAAGACTTGATCAGAGCAATATTTTTAGATAGGTATTTGGTTGCGTCTGCACTAGTTCCCCAAAGTTCGGAAAATCCTAAAATGCGCGCAGAGTCAAAACCAGCAGCCAGACCTGCGTCGATGAATACTGAGGACAAGGTCTCAGTCTGGGTACGTAACTCATCCGCTTGGCGAATGGTTAGGCGAGTTAATTGATTCTGATAATCATCCATTAGCGGATCAAAGTTCTTTGCCGGCTCTGCCGTAGCAACTAGCCTTAAATCCTTGAGTTGCATCCAGTTGTGATCAGATAACTCTGCAATTAGTGCAGAGATCTGCTCGGTTGAAATCCTCCAATTAGTAGGTGCAAGCAGAATTATCGAACGAGACCTTTGTGGCGATTCCGCAGTCATCATGCCAATCTCACTTTTGACACAAGTCACTGTTCGAAAGAATGCAGCATCACTGTCGCCTGCGCCAGACAGGCATGACGAGGTAGCTAGATCATGAACTAAAACTGGATTTGTGTCAGAAGTCGCCACCGCATCGGTTGTCAGTTGAGCGTTACCACGTAAAAACTCATTTGAAACAATCGTCCTGATACCACGACCATTTAGTAGCGAAACAATCTCACTACTTGCCATACCTTGAACTGGCGCATAAAAAATGGGTTGGCTTGAAGCAATTGCGCGCGTTAATTCAATGGTGTCTAACAGTTCACGCTTTTGTTTTGATAAAGAGAGAGCTATCAAATCGGCACTACCAAAAGGTAGAAAAGAAGCGTTAGGTGGTAAATCATCCAGTGCAACACCTAGTTCAACTGGAATTTGCGAATCAGAACTGGCCACTAACTGACTTACCCACGAACGTAGTGCTGCATCTTGTAACCAAGAAATTTTTGAGTTTGACTGACTCGCGATCAAATTTGTTAATCTTTGGGCCTCCGCAAGATCGGTCTTTAAACTTTGAACTTCGCTGCTACCCAAATGATCGTTAAGTGTGGTTAATGGAACAGCAAACGCAACATTTGTTGGTTTTATATCTGCATTAAAGAACCACGGAGTTGTAATAACTGTGGCCTCATTGTTCCCAGGCAAATTTGGCTTCACACCCAGCCCATAAACACCGGCAGCGTCGCCGCCAAATACTTCTTCACCTGCAAAAGCAATCTGCCAATTCCTTTTGGCCCCAGGTGCGACGTCACTCAAGGTACTTGAGAAATCAGAAGAGATCAGATTATTTGTAATCGTTGGATCAGAAATCAACTCTGCCAATTGACTTCGAGATTTAATCGCCGGAGTTGAAACTAGATTTAGCTCAAGTTTAGAAATTTCCTGCTCCGAAGTATTTGTGAATATGCCTTGCAAGACGACAAAATGACGAATGTTTGGGTCATCCGCTGAACTAGGCAATGACGAAATCTTCAAGCCCGTGATTTCTACTGAGCCACCCTCGGCGGCCTGGGAAGTTGTAATCGGGGCACAAATAAGCGCGAACCCAAGGGACAAGATGCCTAAAAGGGATGTGTAGCCCGCGCGCACCAAATTCATCCCCCCAGAATTCTGCGAGATTTTTACTTCCTGGTTACGGCTCACCAGCCAAGAATACCTACAAATATTGGACTATTCGTTATTGCATCTAGGCTAGGTCAAGTTATGAATAACTCATCGCCGCAGGCAATCGCGACCGAAGCGGTAACTACCGCCTTGAGTCAGATGCCTGACGTAATGGAACTTGCACATTTGTTTAAAACTGCAGGTTTTGAGTTCGCTATTGTTGGCGGGCCGGTTCGCGATCTAATTCTCAATCGAGAGATTACGGACTTGGATTTCACTACGAATGCACAACCTGAACAGATACTCAGTTTGGTTACACCTTGGGCGGACACGGTGTGGGACATTGGAATCGCATTTGGCACGATTGGTGCGCGCCGAAGAAATTTTCAAGTTGAGATAACCACCTATCGCTCTGAAATCTATAGTGATGAGAGCCGAAAGCCCGAAGTCAGCTTTGGCTCTTCACTAGAAGATGATTTAGTCCGGCGCGATTTCACTATCAATGCAATGGCCGTTAGGTTGCCAGAACTTGTTTTTATAGATCCATTTGGCGGAGTAATTGACTTAAGTAAACGATTGATTCGCACGCCGCGCGAACCAGAACTTTCTTTTTCAGATGATCCACTGCGAATGATGCGGGCTGCAAGATTTGCCAGCCAGTTAGGTTTTACACCAGTAGTAGATGTTTTGCTGGCTGCAACTGAGATGTCAGATCGGATAAAAATTGTTTCTGCAGAGAGAGTAAGAGACGAATTCAGCAAATTGATCATGGGAGCACATCCAACTATTGGACTAGAAATCCTTGAAGGCACAAAACTTGCTGAGCATGTCATTCCTGAACTACCGGCACTACAACTTGAAATTGACGAACATCACAAACATAAAGATGTTTACGAGCACAGCTTGATTGTGCTGCAACAAGCTATTGACTTAGAAACCAGACATGTTCCTAACTGTGAACCAGATCTCGTGTTGCGTTTAGCTGCGCTGTTGCACGACATCGGAAAACCAAAAACTCGTAGATTTGAATCAGGCGGTGGCGTTAGTTTTCATCACCATGAAGTGGTGGGCGCGAAAATTGCTCGCAAGCGGCTCACAGCCATGCGTTATCCAAGTGACCTTATTGATGCAGTCTGCAAACTTACCGAACTTCACTTGCGTTTCCATGGTTACGGACAAGGACAGTGGACGGACTCCGCAGTACGTAGATATGTAAGAGATGCCGGTGACGAGTTGGTTCGGCTGCACAAATTAACAAGAGCAGATTGCACCACAAGAAATCCGCGCCGAGCCGCAATCCTTGCTGCAACATACGACGATCTCGAGGATCGAATTGCATTTTTGGCGCAGCAAGAAGAAATGAATTCGATAAGACCTGACTTGGACGGTAACGAAATCATGGAAATCTTGAACGTACCTTCGGGGCCAATGGTTGGAAAAGCATACAACTACTTGTTGGAGGTTCGACTTGATGAAGGACCACTTGATAGAGAACAAGCGATAGAGCGCCTTACTACCTGGTGGAATTCGCAGACCTAAAGCGAACGGGTGCTCTCGCGATATTTTCGAAGTAGGAAAAATGCTAATGCGGTACTGCAACTAAGCAGAACAACAGAGTATGCAGCGCCAACGTTTACGTTTTCTCGAATTCCACTAATGAGGGAAAACGTTGTAATACCCAAAATTAGAGAAACATTAATCATCATGTCAAAGATTGAAAACACTCGACCGCGATGTGCATCGTCGATGGTTCGCTGAATTGTTGTATCAGCATTTATCTTCAATAACTGACCAGCAAAACCTAACGTGGCAGCAGTGGCGCAAACAGCTGGCAAGGTTCCCACTTGGTAGCCAAC
>CANKTT010000023.1 GCA_947486505.1 Actinomycetota bacterium
CAAGTTATTGGTTACGTCGGCTCACTTCTAGCCTACGAAGGTCTCGATCTACTTTTGCGCGCAGCTGCGCGGCTAGCTAAAGTTCGCGATGATTTCAGAGTCTTGATTGTTGGATCCGGAGCAGAGCACGAAAACTTGGTGGCTCTAATGCAAGAACTAAACCTTGAAAAGATTGTTGAATTCACCGGCAGAGTTCCGCATTCAGAAGTTGAAAAATACTATTCATTGATAGACATCGCGCCATTCCCAAGACTGCCGCTTCCTGTTTGCGAGATGGTTTCTCCGTTGAAGCCATTTGAAGCAATGGCAATGGAAAAGGGCTGCATCGTTAGCAGTTGCGCTGCCTTGACTGAGATTGTCCAAGATGGAGTAACTGGTCGAGTATTTGAAAAAGGCTCGCACGAGAGTTTAGCCACCGTTTTAAAGGAGCTGCTCGATAACCCTGCAGTAGCAAAAGAATTTGGCAAGGCTGGTAGAGATTGGGTCTTAGAGAATCGCACTTGGAGTAAGAACGCCAAAATCGTGCAAGAGGTTTACGAAAGACTGCTGGCTAAGTAATTGTGAACTGATTTTCCAGATTCTGCTTCAATGTCACGATGTTCGTTTGCAACCAATGCCTGTACGATTGTGCCATTGAACAATACACCTTAGGAAAAGTGAAAAATTGTTTTTGTCGGGATACTTTAATAACGTCGTAAGAAGTAAAAAGTATTTCTTCTTGCTCTTGGCAACATTCTTAATTGAAATTGCTTTCTTAATAGCGGTTTCAATTCTATTTTTTACTGACTCAGTTTTTACAAAGACGGATCAATCAACTTTCAAATTTGTAGTTTTACTTGTTTTACTCGTTACGTTAATTCTCTTAACTTTCCTAACACTTATTGCACGCGTTTTGATACGCCGCATAGATTATGTAATCGCGCAGAACAGAGCCGTTCTAGGAACCCTCGACCCAACTAGTATCGAATCGTCAGCACCTGAATCATGGCAACGCGATACGTTCGCGACGTTTTGGAGTGGTGATTATTCTCAAACATTTATCGAAATTGAGAGGAAACTCAAGTCGAAATCAATCATTAATCTGGATGATTTTGAATTTTTGACTCGGTTGACTTGGCACACATATACAAACACTGGACTCGCAGTTACAGATTCTATGCAAGTCGGTTTTGAAAATCAGCTTGCCTTAAACGCAAAGTCAAAATTCTCTTTGCGACGAAAGGTTAGTAAAGAGCTCTCCATCGGAGCCCAAGCACAGTGGTACTGCGCACGCACCTTTTCGGGTGGCAGTCTTTATGACTGGAGTCCAAGTAATGAGGTGCTTACAATTGCACGTCATGCCGAGAATGACCCGTTGATAACTTCCGAAAATATATTGGAATCAATCGCCGCAATCCGATTCGGACTAGCAGAAGTGTGGCTATCAGGTAATGAAAGTGCGCCCAGGCCAAAATTACAAAGCGAACTTAGAAATTGGTTGCGTTGGGTAACGATTTCTAAGGATGTTTATCTGGCTAGGCACGCAAGTGCCGAAATGTTGTCTGAAGACAGTGTGAAAAATGAAATTAGAATTTGCGAAGGAAGCCCGGACGCGTCTCAAATTCCACTGATCAAATTTGGAGTAAATCTGCCATTAACTTTGGGTTTGGAGAAATATGAGATTATTGAAAACAAGGTGCTTTATTTCCTTCACAACTCTTTACCATGGGATTCCCAAGGTTATGCAACTCGATCACACGCCATCATCAAATCCTTGAATTCAAATGGTTGGCAAGCTGAAGGAATGACCCGCCTTGGCTATCCATATGATCGGCACGATGTATCTTCATCGCAAGACATTCCAGTCGATCAAGTTATCGATGGTGTCCAGTATCACCGGCTTGGTCGAAAAATTGGGCAGATGACGTTAACGTTTAACTACTTGAGCAGCTACTGCGAGCAGAGCGCTGCTGTCGTTAACCAGGCAAAGCCAGCAATAATTCATGCGGCTTCGAATCACTGGAACGGTCTGGCCGCTACTCATGTAGCGGCGCAAGTAGGCGTACCAAGTGTTTATGAGGTTCGTGGATTGTGGGAAGTGACGCGTCGCTCTGCTACTCCTGGGTATGAGTTCACATCTAACTACCGGCTCTATGAAAAACTTGAAACTCAGGCTGCATTGCAAGCTAGCCATGTTTTTGCGTTAACTGGAGCGTTGCGTGATGAACTCGTTCGTCGTGGAGTTCCCGCAGACAAAATAACATTGCTACCAAACGCCGTAGATGAATCTAGGTTTTTCCCTTTGCCCCGAGATAAGGAACTTGAAAAGAAGTTTGGGTATGAAGGTAAGCAAGTTATTGGTTACGTCGGCTCACTTCTAGCCTACGAAGGTCTCGATCTACTTTTGCGCGCAGCTGCGCGGCTAGCTAAAGTTCGCGATGATTTCAGAGTCTTGATTGTTGGATCCGGAGCAGAGCACGAAAACTTGGTGGCACTGATGCGAGAACTTGGACTTGGTGACATCGTAAAATTCACCGGCAGAGTTCCGCATTCAGAAGTTGAAAAATACTATTCATTGATAGACATTGCGCCATTCCCAAGACTGCCGCTTCCTGTTTGCGAGATGGTTTCTCCATTGAAGCCATTTGAAGCAATGGCAATGGAAAAGGCCTGCATCGTTAGCAGTTGCGCTGCCTTGATTGAGATAGTCCAAGATGAAGTAACTGGGCGAGTATTTGAAAAAGGATCGCACGAGAGTTTAGCCACCGTTTTAAAGGAGCTGCTCGATAACCCTGCAGTAGCAAAAGAATTTGGCAAGGCTGGTAGAGATTGGGTCTTAGAGAATCGCACTTGGACCAAGAACGCCGAAATCGTTCATGAGGTCTACGAAAGACTGCTAACGAAGTAATCACGGAGTAAAAATCGCTGGATGGTAAGGTTGCCTAGTGAACAATTCCAACAAGAACCCCACGAACCATCACTCTGATGAAATCATTGTTCACGAACCTTTTAAGGCAGGATTGCCCAACCTTCCTAAATACTTTCGCGACATTTGGTTGCGACGTGAATTTGCCGTAGAACTTTCAAGAGCTAACTTAAGGTCTCAGGAAGCATCGACATTTTTTGGACGAATGTGGCTAATCATTAATCCGCTTTTTTTGGGAACTGTTTATTTCATACTCGTCTCAATCATTTCTAATGGCGCACATAGTGGCGCTGATTACATGGCACACCTACTTGCAGGATTGTTTGCGTATCAGTTCTTTTCTCAGTCCATGGTCAATGGTTCAAAAAGCGTTCTCGGAGTTGGAAAGCTAGTTATCAATCGATCTTTTCCACGCTTGATTCTCCCCATATCTTCGGTGTTGATCGCCTTCTACAGATTTTTACCATCAATGTTTGTTTACTTTTTATTCCATTTAGCGACAGGGCAGCCAGTTAGCGTTAACCAGTTGTATGCGATTCCAGCATTCCTTATGATTTTTCTATTCGCGATTGGGATCGCAACTTTGTTGGCAACCATGCAGGTGTATTTCAGGGACTTAAGGTCATTTCTTCCATATGTAAGCCGCATTTTGTTGTACGTGACTCCTGTTTTGTATTACGCCGACGCGATTCCTGAGAATCTGAAATTTCTACAATATGTAAATCCACTCTTCGGAATGTTTGGAGCTTGGGGCGATGCATTGGTCAGGGGTGTAGTTCCAGCAACGTCACTGTGGATCTCTGGCCTTGCTTGGAGTTTGGGAACACTCGTATTGGGCATTTTTGTTTTCTTATCTAGGGAGCGTGAGTTCGCTGTCCGAATTTGATGACATGGATCAAGATGATTCAAGAGTGCCAAAACTTGAGAAAGAAAAATTGCAAGAAAGTGCTATCAAGGTCACTAACTTAAGTTTGACGTACCGCACTACCTTTACCCAGAACCAAACGCTTCGTTCAGCGCTGCGCGACATTCGCCACAAGGAACGGAATGTCCATACGGTAGAGGCACTAAAAGATGTCAATTTTGAGATCCCACATGGCACGGTACTAGGTGTGATTGGCCAAAACGGGGCTGGTAAATCAAGTTTGCTTCGCACTCTTACTGGAATTATGCCACCAACTTCAGGAAGAATCGAAGTCTATGGAAGAGTAAGCACCTTGCTTGCTCTTGGAGTTGCATTTAATAGTGAACTATCCGGCACTGAAAACATCTTGCTTGCAGGATTAGCTAGTGGCATGACTCGAGAAGAAGTAGCTGAAAAGCGCAAAGAGATAATTGATTTTGCTGAGATTGGTGAATTCATAGATTTACCGACTAAAACATACTCATCTGGAATGAGTCAGCGTTTAGCATTCAGCGTTGCGGTTCACATGAATCCTGACATTCTGTTAATCGACGAAGCTTTATCAGCAGGAGATGCCAAATTTAAGGCAAAGGCTCAAGAGAAGATGCATGAGTTGATGAATTCTGCTCGTACTTTGGTGCTCGTTTCACATGGATTGAGTTCGATTCTTAACTTATGCAATGACGCTATTTGGCTAGACAAAGGTCAAATCAAATTGCATTCAGATCCTAAATCTGTCGTGGACGCTTACTCTGAGTTTGTAAAGGTCGGAAAGTCTTCACCTGCAATGCTCGAAGATCTCTAGTATCTATTGTTTGCCAAGCCTTCTGCTCTTGCGGAATGACTGGTATCTCGCGAAACTCATTAAGATATTAAAAACCTGGCCCCGTAGCTCAGGGGATAGAGCAGTGGTTTCCTAAACCATGTGCCGCATGTTCGAATCATGCCGGGGCCACTTTAAACTCAGTGATTGTTAAATATGGGATACTCCTTGAGTGAATTGGCTTATCACCGGAGGCGCGGGCTACATCGGTAGTCACGTAGTTTTTGAAACCCTGCGAAGCGGCCGAAATGTAGTTGTGCTCGATGACCTCTCAACGGGCATCAAATCCCGACTCCCGAGCGAACTCGCATTTGAACAAGTGACGTTAACTGACCGAGAATCTGTTTTTGAAGTATTTCAGCGCCACGCTATTTCCGGGGTTTTGCACCTTGCTGCGAAAAAACAGGTTGCTGAATCCGTGCTGCGTCCCGATTACTACTGGCAAGAAAATGTTATCGGGCTTCAAAATCTAGTTGATGCTATGAAAGCAAATGATGTTAAGAACTTCGTATTCAGTTCAAGCGCAGCCGTATACGGTTCACCTGACCTACCGTTCGAAAGCCAGATAACTGAGACAACGAACTGTGTGCCGATTAATCCATACGGCGAAACGAAACTTGAAGGTGAGCACATCGCAGAGAATTGCGCAGAGAAATTTGGATTCAAAGTTGCTTCTTTGCGTTACTTCAATGTTGCCGGAGCTGTACGACCAGAGCTAGGCGACCAGTTTATTTTCAACTTAGTTCCAATAGTTTTACAAGCCCTACAAAATAGCCAGCAGCCAAAAGTTTTCGGTGACGATTACGCGACCCCCGATGGTTCCTGTATTCGGGACTATGTTCACGTCCAAGACTTGGCCGAGGCGCATGTTGCGGCCATGGGGTTTGTTGAAAATTCTGAGGCAATCTTTATGCCAATAAACATTGGCACTGGAAAAGGTTCCAGTGTGTTTGAAGTTATTGACAAGATTTCAGAAGTTACTGGGATCGTGATAGATCCTTTGCATGTGGATAAACGTGAAGGCGATCCAGCAGCTCTTGTCGCAAACGTTTCAAGGGCTCAAGAGATTCTGAATTGGTCAAGTAAATGCAATTTGGACGACATTATCAAGACTGCATGGAACGCTTGGCAAACTAGTCACGCTTAACCCAGTCGGTCTGATCCAATTGGCTCACTGAGAACTTTTCCTAGCAGCCGAATCTAATGCAACCAGGTCGGAATTCATTTGAGTTATCTGGTTTGACAGGCTTGTTTGGATTTACTGTAACCTCGATTGTTGATTTTGCAGTTCCACCCTTGCCATCAAACAAGAAATAGGGCACTGTGAAGTTTCCAGACCAACTCTTGGGTGGGTTGAATGTAACTACGTCACCATTAACGACCGCAGCACCTTGTTCAACTCGGCCTAGTTGGATAGTTAAAGCATCGCCATCAATGTCAGAAACTTTGCTTGCAAGCGAAATCTTTACCTGCTTACCTCCAGATTTTGCTACAAGCGAGGCTGACTCAGCACGAGGTTTGTGATTTACGTACAACCTAGAAGTTGAAGTGTTGTTTTCAACGTTTGGATCACCATTTGGTACCCCAGTCACGCTCGTAGACCAAACTGTGAGCCAAGAGGTACTTTGCGCCGGTGTGATTGTGAGATTTATGACCGCAGTTTCTCCGACTTGAAGTGGGTTTGTTGCAGAGACTCCTAAAGCCGATGCGCTGCAGGTCAAACTGGTATTGGAAGTTTTAACACATCCTGAAGGCGTAGCAGCCAACGTTAACTTTGCCCCGTCCTGCGCCTTCAGAATTAGTGATGGTTGAGTGTCTGCCTTAGGGCCTAAGTTGGTGATACTGCCCCGCACTACTGAGCTTTTACCTGCCTGGATGAAGTCTCTGGAAAATGAAATAGCTGATGTTAGATCGGTTTTAAGTTCACCGTAGAAAACTCTCACTGACTCTGACTTAGATCCCTGAGATCCAAATGGGCCTTGATATGTAGCGAAGACATCGTTATCAAAAAATCCAGGTGAAGTTTGAGAAGCTCCAGTTACCGTCCCAGAAATAGTGAAGGTCGTCTTTTGGCCTGCTCGAAGATTTGTAATCTTTTTGCAGATCTCTCCGCTTGGAACGACCGCGCAATTGGTACCTGTAGAACCTGTAACAGAAACATCTATCGGAATTACATCCCGAATCTTCACATCAGCTGCATTCGATTGTCCTTGATTTAGAGCCGTCACTGTGTATTTAATAGCATCACCGACCTCAACCTTCGAAGCATCGCCACCCGAAACACTCGATACAAACTTTGTCAATACAACATCAGGTGAGGTGATTTCTACGCTCATCGCAAGCCCGCTGATATAAAAAACATCATTTGTTCCTGAAGGCAAAAGATTTGCCGAGGAGACACTGTTGCTGATTGCATTTACAAGTGTTAGGTGATCGACATCGATGCCAAATGTGTTTGTCGACCTTGCTACTTCACTGTTATTTAGAAATGGTGAATTGATTCCTGAAACAGAAATTGTGCTGTTTGCAAGGTTGTCGTCAGGATTAACCTGATCGGCCACTACTGCGCTCGATACTGAATCGATAATCGACATACTGTCTCCGGTAAGGCCTGCGTCACCGTCTATTGCTACCAACGCGAAATCGGACAAGACATTGCCACTATCGGCCGTTTTAAAGTCTTCAAAAATGAACTCGTCCTCCTGAATCATGGACTCATGAGCAAAACCTTTAAGAATTGTTATGGCACGCGGAGCGGAACTTGGATCTTGATACGCAACTATCAAGCCCCAGCCAGCTGCCTTATCTCGTCCCAATGTGGTTTGAACATTTGCAACTGAAACCTTCAGGCTTTGGTGTGGACCATTTAATGTCCAGTTCAGTTGTGGGTCAGATAATTTGGCGGTTACATCGGCGCTTGCCCGATAGGGACCTAAGTTACTTTGCGCATTGACTTGATAGACATCTGCTACTCGCGCGGAAACCCGACATTCTTCACCTGACGTCAAGCAATTTTCGCTTCCTCTGGCAAAAAGTACTTGGTTTTTCAAGGCTGAGTTTTGGGCAGGAGTGTCGCCAGTGTTCAATCGCGTATTTCCACTCCAAAACAATGTCGCGTGCACAATCTGGGCATCGGTTGGAATCACTAGGGTGCCACTCGAGGCATTGAAATAGTTAGCTCTCGCTACTTTTCCAAAGTCGGCCTTCAGATTTGTCATTACAAAATCATCGTTATTCAACCGAGAGCCTTTGCGTGCTCTCGCATCGCTACACAGATTTGCATACGTCCCACTCGTAGTTGAGCAAGTTAGGACACTGTTTCCTGTAGTGGCAAAATTGCCATTTATGGTCGCACTATATGCAACTGACATGTCTTGGAGAACTACCGAATTGGCTGGCATCGATAGGTGTCCAACAATTACGGAGGATGCAACAAGTGCAATGGCAAAGCGCTTCTTTAATCTATGCATGACGATAAGCACAATAACTACCCCGTGGTGGACGCTTTAGGACTTAAGCGTCGCTACCAAAACTTTAATCGCTAATCTGAACAGATTTCAAACACATTTAATCGTTTGCAGAGGACGGTACCCCTGGGACTTAATCTTGAACAAGATTTCTTTCATCAATGGTTATTGGGAGTTGTGGCGTGCTTCGCTTTAGTTCCTTAAGTTCCGCAGTCTTCACTTCGATTTCTCGTAAGGCAGGACCATTGATTGCCGAGGCTGGGACTCTGCCGTACGTTGGGGTACCCCAGATCGATACCTTACCGACCCGACGTCCCGGTCTCGGAGAATCCCACATCTTGCCATTACCGGCATAGATTGCAACGTGGTCGATTCCACCCCCCTGCCAGAACATGAGGTCTCCAACTTTTCGATCTTTGACGCTAACCGAGTCTGCCCAAGCCTTTTGTTCATAAGAAGTTCGCGGCAGATCTATACCAAGCTGGGCAAAGACGTATGAGGTGTAACCAGAGCAATCAAAGCCACGTGGTGTTGTGCCACCTCGCGCGTAAGGCACTCCACCATAGTTGTTAGCAATATCGATAATGGCATCTCCATCGAGGCTGGCTTGTGATGCCCGCACTTTGGCAGAAGCGATTTCTTGTTCCAAAGTCTTGATCGTACGGGAGCGCGAAGCCTGAAGTGCCTGGAATGAATCACGAACACTTAAGTATTGAGTAACTGCATCTTTGGCTGCACTGGATTCATACTTTAAGGTCACATCAACTTCAGCTGGCTCTTGACTTGCACTAGACAAAGACGCACCAGTGGCAGCTCCTAATGTTCCTAACACCAGAGTCAGCGCAGTTGCGATCCTATGCATTGAAGTGCGGCCTTGGGATGCCTGATCCTTTGACCGACTGCTCGTAAAAGCAACAAGGAATTCAGAGCGAGCATCGATCTGAGAAATTCCTTTTGTTAAAGCCTTGTCAGCAGAATTAACCTGACCAACTGAAAAGTTTGAGACTCCAACTGTTGCTGTTGCAAGCGTGTTAACTACGCTTGCAACGCGCAGGTCGAATGCCGCCATCGAATTCTCGACTTTGGCATCTGTAATCGCAAGGCCTTTAGTTGCTATGTCAGTCAATTGAGAGCAGCGATGGGTGACTTTCGAAAAGCGGGTTTCGAGGCGCTGATCAATTCGAGTTAATGAGCCAGTGATTTCCTGATCAATTTTGATTAGGCCGCTAGACACAGCTGATACGGCAACGATCCCACTCGCCTGACCGGCTGTGATTTTGGAATCAACTCGGGCGATTCCAAAATCAACTGCTCGTTCAAATGCTAAAGCCTTAGCGTTAACCAAATTAGTGGTTGAGATAGTTGCCATTGTTGCCTGATCAAGGCGACGATCAAGGTGAGTATCAGCTCGCAGCAGATCTGCCTCGATTCTTTGGTCAATATGATCGATTGCTTGACCTGCAAAACTTCGGATCTTTGCTTGTTGGCGGTACATCCGATTCGTCATGTTTATTACGCGAACATCCAAGCGATTAAATCCGGAGGCTACCTTGCTATCCGCAAGCTGAGTGAGCACAACACTGGAGTTCATGGTGGCAATTGCCACGCGAGTGGCGCTCTCAGATACCCGATCGACAGCGTAAAGACTTCGATTCAGATTGGTATCAGAGTGGATTTCCAAGCTTGCGGCAACTGATCGGATTCGACCCGCTGCAGTAGAAATCCTCGCAGCTCGTGCTGTTGCATGGGAATCGGATTCTTTCAGTCGACAATCAAGTGCGTGATCAAGGGAATTTGTGGCGCGCGCCGCGCCTCTAGCAGCCACCGTTGCGCGACTACGCACATCAACAATTAGGCAATCCAAGGCGGAATCGGCTCGGGCGAAACGTTTATCCATGGCCGCATCAGCACGATCCAGTAGCCCCATAGGCAGCGCGGCAGCGCGGCGTATAAAGGCCTTCGGACTTGGAATAGACATGTGTCTCCCAGCGCCGGTGAGGTGAGCTGTCGGGTTCGGCGCTGGGAAGTCAGCCGGCCAGTTTCCTGGCTTAACCCCTAGGTCCTTAACGGACCACTTACCTGTGGTTCCCCCACACTCACCAAAGATTTGGTTCCTCATCGCAGGTGGTGAGATTTGGCGCCCTGCGTCGGTCGGTCCCTGGTGGGACCAACTCTTAAATTCTACCTTTTTGGCGATTTATAAGGGTTTTTGAAGCGCGACAAACTTGTAAATGTCGCATTAGGCTGTGGATAACCCAACCAAAACAATGGCTTTTTGGGTGAAAGTTTCACTATGTGGGTCATTCCATGTGACATATGCCCCAGTTGGTCGACACGCCAAATTCGGACATTTCGGCACATTATTTGACCAGTGATGCACCGATTGAGGTCAGCAGATAACTTTGGGACATGTCTCGGGTGTTGTGGTTTAGGCGTGATCTGCGGATCTATGACAATCCCGCGCTAGTTGATGCCGTTGACGGTGCCTGGGCGGATGGGGACGGCAATGTTGTGGCGGTTGTCTTGATTGACCCTTCGCTTTGGCCAACTTGGGGTCCTGCCAAGCAGGCATATCTACTTGCTTCGCTTCGCAGCTTGGATGAATCATTAGGTGGAAATCTTGTGATCCGCCATGGCAAGGCCCAGGAAGTTATTCCAGCCATCGCAACAGAGTTTGGCGCCAGTGCGGTTCACTGCGCCGCAGATTACTCGGGGTATGGAATTGCTCGCGATAACGAAATTGCTGCCACACTTGCGGCAAACGGTATCGAGTTTGTTCAGACTGGTTCAGGTTACGCCGTGGCTCCTGGTCGAGTAACTAAAGATGACGGAACTTATTACAAGGTATACACCCCGTTTTATAAGCGTTGGATGATTCACGGTTGGCGAGCACCTGCTGCTGATCCAGCTAAGGCGCCAAATTGGATCGGGGTTGATACCTGCGACGGGTATCCAGATCCACCTGATACCCGTGGAGTTGTAATCCCCCGCGCTGGGGAAGCCGCAGCCCTTGAACTGTTCGAAGCTTTTCTAGCAGGACCAATTGAAAACTATGCAGATGATCGCAATCGACCAGACCTTGCAGGAACATCGCGTTTAAGCATTGCGCTTAAGTGGGGAGAAATTCACCCCCGAACGTTACTCGCCCGACTAAATGACAGCACAGGTCATGAAGTTTTCCGCAAAGAAATAGCTTGGCGGGAGTTTTATGCAGAGATTGCTTTTCAGCGACCAGACACAATCACCGAATATTTCAATCCACTTTATGCCCAGATGCAATACGACACCGGTCCCGAAGCAGATGAAAAGTTCGCCGCTTGGTGTGAAGGGCGAACTGGATATCCCATTGTTGATGCCGGTATGCGTCAATTGCGCACCGAAGGTTGGATGCATAACCGAGTGCGTATGGTTGTGGCCTCATTCTTACTAAAGGATCTGCACATCGAGTGGCAACGGGGCGCGAACTATTTCTTCGACTGGTTGCTTGACGGCGATCTCGCTAGCAATAGTCATGGCTGGCAATGGACAGCCGGTTGCGGAACCGACGCGTCTCCCTATTACCGAGTGTTCAATCCAATTGGGCAAGGAATCAAGTTTGATCCCAATGGAGATTATGTTCGCAAGTACATTCCTGAACTTGCACACATTCCGAGTGTTGACGTGCATGAACCTTGGAAAATCTTAGGTGGATTAGATCAAGGCTATCCAGAACCAATTGTTGATCACGCCACCGAACGACTTGAGGCTTTGGATAGGTTGAGTAAATTGCCGAAGGGCGTGCAAGTTGCGGCTAACCCACACGATGATGATTTGAAACCTAAGCCAGTTAAGAAGGCCGCAGCGAAGAAACCAAGCGAAGCAAAGGGCGAGGACTTAAAGCTAATTCACGACTTTGAATAACGAAATTTGAATACTATGCAACCGGTTCGCGCGAGTCATATTTCATAAATGGCTTATGCCATTTCACTAATGCGTAAGTACATGCAATACAAGCAAGGCCACCGCTGACGACAGAGAGTTGTTCGCCACCTACGGCAGCCACCGTTCCAGATTCAAAGTCACCAAGTCTTGGTCCACCGGCGACTACGACAGTGAACAGTCCTTGCAAACGTCCACGATATTCATCCGGCACAACAATTTGAAGCATTGTGGTGCGGAAAATTGCGCTGATGTTGTCCGCTGCGCCGGCAATCGCCAAGAAAAACAATGCGAGATAAAGATTGCGGGTTAAACCAAACGCTGTGATTGCTGCGCCCCAACCAACGATCGCCCAAACAATTGCGGTTCCTTGTTTATAAACACGTTGCAACGGACCGCTGAAAATTGCAGATAGCGCAGCCCCTAATGCTGGAGCGGCAGTCAGTAAGCCCACAATCGCGGCAGTTGAGACTCCTGATCCGCCATACCAAAGTAAGGCAATCGCCGGAAAGAGCGCACGTGGCATCCCAAAAATCATCGCGGCTAGGTCTAAGTAAAAAGTCATTTGGACGTTGCGTTTGCCCTTGAGGAAAACTAAACCCTCTTTCACGCTGGAAAGATTTGGCTTAAGTGGGGCGCCAGCCATTGGAGGAAGTTTTGGAAGCGCCCACATTGCCCACATCATGACTGTGAATGCAACTGCGTCAACAGCATATGCAACTGCTACATTTCCAGAAATCGCAATTAAGACACCGCCTAGCAGCGGGCCGATTGTAAAGCCAATATTCCATGTTAAGAACGAAAGCGAATTGGCTGCTTGTAATTGTTCTTGAGGCACTATGCGCGGAATGATCGCTTGCCTCGCGGGATTACCAACTGCATAAAACCCAGACGACATCGCAACGAATAAATACAGGGGCCAGACTTGTTGATTACCCTGAATCGCTTGGATCAACAGCAACACGCTGGATCCAGCCATGCCGACTGCCGAAACAAAACCAATCATTCGGCGATCGTAAGAATCTGACATCGCACCACCGAACAAACCAAGGGCAACCAGCGGCAGCAGCTGAGCAATTCCAACTATGCCAACTGAAAAGGATGACTTAGTGATGTCGTAAACCTGGATGGCAACTGCGACCGCAGTCATTTGTTGACCAATATTGCTGATTGATACAGCCGTGAAGATTCGACGGTAATCGGGTATTTCCCTAAGTGGTGTTAGGTCAATAAACAGCTTGGGCACCTACACACTCTGGCACAACTGGTACCTGAACTCACAAGCTGGTCATCACTAATGGCTCGCAGGCTTCGACATTCTGCGCCAGACTTAATCCATGAGCATTGATACGCCGAACCCATCGGACATGAGAATTGTTTACGACAAGGATCAGTTAAATGAAGTGGACCTAGCCAGTAATCCACTAGATCAATTCACTAAGTGGTTAGCCGATGCCGTTGCGGAAGGTCGTGAGTCATTAATCGAACCGAACGCCATGGTGATTGCAGTTCGAAACGCTGACGACATCGTTTCAACTCGTTCAGTTTTGCTTAAAGGTATCGATTCGCGCGGCTTAACTTTTTACACCAACTACGGCTCAACTAAAGCAGACGCAATTGCTGCTAACTCGCAAGTCAGTATTACTTTTCCTTGGTATCCACTTCATCGCCAAGTCAACGTGATCGGAACTGCTACAAAGGTTTCACGCGAAGAATCCGGCGCATACTTTGAAACTCGACCACATGGTTCAAAGTTAGGGGCAATCGTTAGCGCACAATCTTCAGTTATCGAATCCCGCGAAGTTCTAGAAGCCCGTATGAGAGAGCTTGAAGCGCAGTATCCAGAAGGAACTGATGTTCCACTGCCTGATGTTTGGGGCGGCTACTTAATTACAGTTTCGGCAATTGAATTTTGGCAAGGGCGCCGCTCTCGTCTGCACGATCGCTTGCGATTTATAAAATCAGGAGATTCAAGTGATCTTGCTGATGCTTCAGCTTGGAAAGTAATTCGACTTTCCCCTTAGACGGTAAAGAGTTTTCCGTTTTCTGGTTGCGGTGTTGTGTAACCAATATCGCGAAGTGCGGCCCAAGCTCCCGCTAAGTTGCTCGTGATAACTGGCACGCCATACTTTGCTTCAAGTTCAGGAACAAGCTCAACTACATGCCAGTCAGTGCATGAAATAAAGATGGCATCACAAGACTTGTCAAAGACTTTCTCAAGGCTGGCGAGAGCATCGTTTGGATATAGATCACCTATCTCAGGATCTGTGGTTAATCCAAGGCCAGTAATGTCGTGAACGGCAAATCCACTGTCTTCAAAAAATTTCTTTTCAATTTGATTTAGTTCATCGATGTATGGAGTAACAACGGCCAACCTTGTTACATTTAGCGCTTTAAATGCTCGCAGCACTGCAGTTGCGGTAGTCGTTGCTGGAAGATCTGAAGCCGCAGTTACGCGATCAACTAATTCTTTATCCCAACCAAGGCCATGCACCAGGCTGCCAGTTGTGCAAGCAAACAGAATAGTTCTTGCGCCGGTCCAAGTAAGGATTGATGCGGCATTCTCTAGCGAATCAGTTTCCAACATTTCACCTAGAGATTGGGCATTGACTTCACCACGTGGCAACAAGATTGGTGCTGGGTATGTGTGAACACCTTCAGGCATCAATCTTTGAATTTCGGGATGCACACTAGTGTCCGTGGCTAAAGTGATAACGCCGATTCGTCCAAGATTTCCATACATGGTTTGAGTGTAAGCCGATGTGATTTAACTGCGCATCTAAATGTTGCAAAACCTTGGCAGCGCGCTTTGGCGCAACTGATCTAAACTTGGATGATGGCCAACTTCCCCGAGATTGTGATCCCTTCTGAACTTCTGCCTATTGATGGCAGGTTTGGTGCTGGACCTTCTAAGGTTCGCCCGGAACAAATTCAGGCCCTGGTGGAAAAATCAGTTTCGGTAATGGGAACTAGTCATCGCCAAAAGCCAGTCAAAAACGAAGTTGCCGTGTTGCGCGCCGGGTTAGCTGAGATGTTTTCTCTGCCTGCAGACTATGAAGTTGTGATTGGTAACGGTGGCACTACTGCGTTTTGGGAAGTGGCTACTTTTGGATTACTTCGTGATCGCGCACAGTTTTTAACTTTTGGAGAATTCGGAGCCAAGTTTGCCAGCAGTGCTAAAGCAGCGCCTTTCCTTGGTGAGCAATCAGTAAATGGGGGTGATGCCGGTGACGCACCAGATTTTGTCGCCCAACCAGGAATAGACGCCTACTGCACACCACACAACGAAACTTCAACTGGAGTTGCTATTCCACCAGTTCGTCCCACTGGTGCTGATAAAGATGCGATCGTACTTATCGATGCGACTTCAGGTGCTGGTGGTTTACCAGTTGATTTATCCCAAGTCGATGTCTATTACTTCAGTCCACAAAAATGCTTTGCCTCTGATGGTGGGCTATTTGTTGCGATCATGTCACCTGCAGCAATTGCTCGAGCCGAAGAGATTAAAGCATCAGGCCGCTACATCCCTGCGTTCTTAGACTTGATGACTGCTATTGAAAATTCACGCTTAGATCAGACTTACAACACACCTGCCCTTGCCACGATCTTGATGATGAACGAACAGATCAAATGGTTCAACGCAAATGGTGGCTTGGATTGGTGTGTTTCGCGAACTAAAGAATCTTCCGATGCGATATATGAATGGGCAATGGCAAGCACTTATGCAACCCCGTTTGTAGCTGACCCAGCAAAGCGCAGCCAAGTTGTCGCAACCATTGATTTTGACGAATCAATCGATGCCGCGGTTGTAGCAAAGGTTTTGCGCGCTAACGGTGTCGTTGACACTGAGCCGTATCGCAAACTTGGTCGTAATCAACTTCGGATTTCGGTTTTTCCAGCTGTTGAACCAAGTGATGTTAGGCAATTGCTTAAGTGCATCGATTTCGTGATCGCACAGTTAGCCAAATAATTCACTTCAGTACAGTTAGTTAGTGACCTTACGCCGACCAG
>CANKTT010000024.1 GCA_947486505.1 Actinomycetota bacterium
ACTATTAAGGAGTCGCTATGACTGAACTTTCTTCAATCGCGGGAACTTGGGTTATTGACCCTTCACATTCACGCTTGGGTTTTGAAACCCGTCACGCAGTAATCACAAAGGTCCGCGGACACTTCGCAGATTTCGAAGGCACCATCGTTGTTGGCGCTGACGCTGCATCATCTTCTGCCAAAGTCACAGCAAAGCTTGACTCAATCGACACCGGTTCAGCTGATCGTGATGGGCACCTAAAGAGTGCCGACTTCTTCGACACGGATAACACAAACGAACTTATTTTTGAATCAACTGCAATCAAGGCAACTGGCGACACCTTCGTCGTCACCGGAAACTTAACCATCAAGGGTGTAACAAACAGCATCGACATCGCAGTAGAGCCAACCGGAACTGCGACAGATCCATTTGGCAACGCCCGCGCCGGATTCGAAGGCACTAGCGAACTAAGTCGTAAAGACTTTGGCCTAATTTGGAACGTTGCGCTTGAAACTGGTGGCTTCCTAGTTAGTGACAACGTCAAGTTGCAGCTAGACATTTCTGCAATCAAGCAGTAATTGAACTTTCCCAGGAAAAACTAAAGAGGATCGATGCCTAGGCATCGGTCCTCTTTTGGTTTGCTATTGGGATTACAGCAGTTGGATTAGAAGGCATCGCGCAAGCGCTCGATAACGCTCTTGCGGGTGATGTTGTTCTTTTCCATGTTGTACGAGCGCACAATGTAGTTCACATCAGCATTTCGGTGCTCGCCAATGGCATTGTTGATCATTACTGCATAGTTTGATTCCAATGCAGGGAATCCAACAACGGATTCAGTTTCGTTCATTTGAACACTCATGGTGTTTTCTCCTTCAGATGCGGGGGTCTCCCACTCCTTAATTCTCCCAGAGGTTGATGAATGCCTCACGACGAGAAGATGTCTTTAGGCTTAAATCCCTTGTGAGCCTTGACACATTTTGTTGAATTCTCAACTAAATCGTGACCCAGGCCACACTGCGCGTACGATTACCTGTTATGAGCAACTCTGACTTAACGCATATCGATGCATCTGGAAACGCCCACATGGTTGATGTTGCCGATCGTGAAGTAACTACTCGTACTGCGACAACTGTGGGTCGGGTTCTGCTTTCAGACCAAGTCGTCGCGCTGCTACGCGACGGCGCGGTGCCAAAGGGTGATGTTTTGGCAACAGCGCGCATTGCGGGCATTATGGCGACGAAACGGACTCCGGATTTGATTCCGCTGTGCCATCCAATTGCGGTCCACGGTGTATCCGTCGACTTAGTTGTGGTTGATGCTGGCGTTGAAATCACTGCAACCGTTAAGACTGCTGATCGAACTGGTGTTGAGATGGAAGCCTTAACTGCAGTTGCCGTTGCTGGCTTGACTGTTATTGACATGGTTAAGGCCTTGGATCCAGGTGCCACGATTACTGATGTGAAAATGACGCACAAAGACGGTGGCCGTAATGGGGAATGGAACCGAAGCTAAATGGCTGTTCGAACTGCAGTAGTTATTACTGCGAGCAATCGTGCTAGTGCCGGAGTGTATGCCGACACTAGTGGCGAAATCTTGACTGCTGGCTTAATCAATCTTGGCTATGAACTTAGAGATCCAATTGTGATTCCCGACAACATTTCCCAGATCCAAGCGGCAATCGAACTTTCCCTAGCAGGCAAGGTAGATCTAATTGTCACAACCGGAGGCACCGGAGTTTCGCCCCATGATGTGACACCGGAAGCAACTGCGCCGCTGATCAAGAAATTGCTTCCGGGAATTCCCGAAGCATTTCGTGCTTACTCACGAGATCGAGTACCAACTACTGATCTATCGCGCGGATTGGCTGGCGTTACTGGATCATCGTTGATCATTAATCTGCCAGGTTCACCAGGTGGCGTGAAAGATGGTTTGGTAATTATCGAGCGTTTAGCTGGGCATATCCATGACCAGATTGCTGGCGTAGATCACACGCCTACGATTAAGGCATGAGTCAACCACTTCGCATCACCACACGGGCGAGTGATCGGGAGAAGCGCAAACAATTGCGCCGAATGAAATCTTTTGCCACCGGACTCTTGCTTGTCTCTGCTGTGATTTATGTTCTTGCAAAACGCGCCGAAGCCGCTGGCGCGGATGAATGGGTAAGTTATGTCCGTGCTGCTGCTGAAGCCGGCATGATTGGCGGCCTAGCTGACTGGTTTGCGGTGACTGCGCTATTTCGTAGACCACTTGGATTGCCAATCCCGCATACTGCGATCATTCCAACTCGTAAAGATGCAATCGGTGCCAGTCTTGGTGAGTTTGTAGGCGATAACTTTTTGTCAGAGGAAGTCGTTCGAAGCAAACTGCAATCTGCACGGATCTCAAGTCGCCTTGCCAGCTGGCTGAGTAAGCCCCAAAACGCGAAACAAGTTACCGATGAACTCTCTGGTGTGGTTGCTTGGGCAACTTCTCTTGGTGATGATGAAGACATTGCCGAAGTCATCGAAGAATCGTTTCGCCGCACGGCTGAAAACTTCGACATTGCAAAGCCATTAGGAATATTTCTAATTAAAGCGGTCGAAAATGACGCTCACACGCCAATTGTGGACATGTTGGCTAAGGCAATTCAAGACTGGTTAGAGAATGATCCGGCTCGAGCCAAAGGTTGGATAGACAAGCAATTGCCCAAGTGGTTGCCAGGACTTGGTAAGGATCGAGCTGGCGAGTGGCTCTACGAGCGCTTAATCGAGTTAAGTAAAGAAGTTCAGGAAGATTACGAACATCCGATTCGCAGATCTATCGAACGACTCCTGCATAGGTTTGCCGATCAACTTCAAGCCGACCCAGTAATTATTGAACGAGTAAATGCGGCCAAGATGCGATTGGTTGACCGCCCTGAGGTTCGCCACACTATTTCTGACATTTGGATTTCAACGAAGAAGACGCTTCGTCAAGAAGCAGCGAATCCAGATAGTGAACTGCGAAGCCGCGTAACTGTTCTGATTTCAAACTTCGGAAGTAAAGTTTCAGCAGACCGTGAATTACGATCCACGATTGACACGGCTATTGAAAACGCGACTACTCACCTAGTTGATAGGTATCGAGATGAAATCTCTGCAGTAATCAGTGACACGGTAGCCCGCTGGGATGCTGGAGACACGGCAAAGAAGATTGAACTTCAGGTCGGTCGGGATCTGCAGTTTATTCGTGTCAACGGCACAATCGTTGGAGCATTGGCGGGAATTGTTATTCACGCAATTGGTGAACTTGTAGTTCGATAACGAGAAATCCTTAGTTAAAATGCAGCGCGATTCAATCGGTCGTTAACTGCCTGAGCTAAACCATCACCCCTTGGCGGCACGACATAGATTCTTTCTAGATTCAAGTCATCGCCGGCTCGCAAGCAGCCATAAAGTTCATGAGCAAATTCTTCGATAGATGCTGGCGATCCGAGTCGCACTAATCCTGCAGGTGTGGAAACGGTAGCAAGTGCTAGGAATCCAGCCGTTGCCTCAAATTCTGTATCTGAACCAGCTTGAATCAATATCACCTGGGCGGTGGGGGAATAGTGCGAGTCCAAAGCACCGCTAACTCGTGGTGCATTGGTCGCAGGTTCAGAAACCTCAACGCCTGTGATCTGCCTAATGTCAGCTGCAGTAATCGCGCCTGGTCGCAAAATTACTGGCTGTGAATCAGTTGCCAACACAATGGTGGATTCAACTCCGACTTGGCAATCTCCACCATCCAAAATCAGATCATCATGTGCTGTCAGGTATTCACCTAAGTCAGTAAATACATGCTTGGCATTAGTTGGAGAAACGTGTCCAAATCGATTTGCACTCGGTGCAACTAAACCTTTAACACCCATAGCTTTTAACTTGCCCAATAAATCTTGAGCTATTGGGTGACTCGGTACCCGAACTGCAACAGTGTCTTGATTTCCAGTAACCAAATCACTGGCAAGTGATGTGCGAGGGCCAACGATAGTTAACGGTCCGGGCCACACGGCTTTAGTTAAATCAATTGCCCACTGTGGAAGTTGGGCAATCCATTCGTTGGCGTCTTCAGCGGACGCAACATGAACTATTAACGGATGATCCGCAGGTCGATCTTTTGCAGCAAATACCCGTGCAACTGCAGACTCATCTAAGGCATTTGCCGCTAGACCGTAAACCGTTTCAGTGGGGATAGCGCATAACTTTCCTGAGGCAAGAGCTGTTACAGCCAGAGAAATGTCCTTAGTGATCATGGCTGAACTTGGTGCAACTGGGGCATTGCCTTCATGAAACTAGCCCCACCAGAAAGCAGTTGCAATGCCTAGATACAAAGTGATTAGTGCAGCGCCTTCAAACCAAGTTGATTGGCCATCAGAAACCACCACGATAGCGATAAACACAGCCATAAACATCACAGCCAGCAGCAGCGGAGACAGAACCAGCGTGAATGTTGCAGCGCCAACAAGTGGTGCGACCAGCGCAATCATTGGAGCAACAATCATGGCTACTTGAACTGGGGATTGCAAAATGATTTGCATGGCATAACTTTGCTGATTTCGTAGAGCCAGTTGCACACCAGCAAAAGTTTCAACGACGTTACTTGCCAACGCAACAATGATTAATCCAGCGAATGCTTCAGAAATCCCTAAGTTTGACATCGCGGATGGCAATACTTCGACAAACCAACTTGAAACCACAATAGAGCCAGCGAGAGCGACTAAAACCATCAATGCAGCTACATTAAATGTCCACTGACCGTGCTCGTCCGCTTCGCTAGCAGCAACCAACGCTTCATTAGTTCCGGTAACTGGTGACTCATGATTAGCGTGACGGATTGTGTCTGGGATTGAAGCCAAGAAAAGCAAAATCAAAAGCAGCGAGATAACCACAGTGATTTCGCGTTCATATTCAACGGCTGGGGTGTTAAAACTTGCTGCTAGCGATGGAATCGCAAGGGCAAAAACAGAAAGTGCTAGCAACATGCTTAGTTGGCGGGCGGACACTACGTTAAACGATTGGCGACCAAATTTGCGTCCACCAACTACGAACGCAATTCCCATAACAAGCAAAATATTTGCGATTACCGAGCCAACAATTGTGGCTTTAGCAATTTCGTAGAGCCCCGCCTTTAGCGCAAAAAGAATTACAAATATCTCGGGTAAATTACCGAGCAACGATTGCAGGAGACCATTTAGCCCGCGACCAATCCGATCGCTAATTGCTTCCACACTTCGAACTACTAAGCGCGCGATTGCACCTAAGGCGATAGCTGAAGTAAGAAAAGCTAAAACGGGATTCCCATTTGTGCTATTCACAATTCCAGCCGCAACTGACACTCCCAGCACAATAGCCAAAAGCCTTCGGTCGGAGTGGCTTAGTACTGCTAATCCATGTGGACGCTCAACTGTGATCGTTGCAACCTTTTCGGCTTTAATTGCTCGGCGACCGCGCATGCCCGAACGCGTCACTTTTTCTGACTCGGGCTGGGGATCAACTCTGCGACGCGACATAACTCAAATCTTACCGTTTTTGAGTTAACAGAAGTTATCCCTTGATTTCTGCCGATGCATACGCAGATTTCAGCGCCTGGATTAATTCACCACGTAGTAATTGAGCTCGTTCTGCAAATCCCACTTGTAGTTTTGCGAATTCACTTCTACCAATTTCAGTTTCAACTGGAATTGGAATCACACCTAGATCGGATAAGTCGTAAGGCGCAGTTTGCATGTCAACTGTCCTAATGTCCTTTGCCAACGCGAATGTGCTACGGATAATTTGCGATCCAACTATCGGCGCAAACCGTTGTGCGTATTTGTACAAATCCATATTGGCATGCAGGCAACCTGGTTGTTCAAATTCGTTTTTATCGACTGGAGTTAATTGCAAAGGGTTCAGAGGCACCGCTATTGGCGTAAAGAATCTAAATGCATCAAAGTGAGTACAACGTAATCCAACCTTATCGATAGTTGCACGAATCTGTTCTTGAGAAAGTCGTAATCGCCATTTCTCATGTCTTACCTCTTCGGTTCCAAGAACCATTGCCCACTCGTGCAGACCAAAACATCCGGAACGAATTGTGCGCCCTTCGGTTTTTGCTAAGAAATCGATCAGGATGGTAGCTGCTTCCTGATTCTTGGTTAGCCACTCCCGACGAATCTGAATCGCGCTGCCAGCCAACTCGTAAGCGCCCGATGGAAACTCTCCCAATTCAGATTCATTTGCCACAAGGGAAAATCCAAATCCAGGGTGCCAAGTTAGCAACTTGTTTGTACTGATCGGGTAGTACTCAAACAAAAAGTCATCGACTGGATGACTTTCATGTCGGGATCGACGCTCGAGGCGTGGAGTAATCCACGGCAGCACGATTGCTTGGTGATCCTCACGCAGTTTGTGCCAAAGTTCGGCGGGCAATATTTCAGTTGTCATGTGGCTAGCTCGCAAAGTCGGCAATCACTTGGTTTTGTCCGTCAATACATTGATCAACCGCGCTGCGAGCCAAAAGTGCTCCAACAACATTTCCAGTCCCGCAATAGGCACCAACTGCCCATACGCCAGGTTGCACTTCTCTCACAATCGGCAACCCAGAAGAGGTGTAGCTAACGATTGCAGCCCAATGATGTTCAACTGGCGCAGTGACACCTATATCTTTAAGTTTGCGTACTAGATAATCGCGCATCATTTTTGTTGGTTCAACTACGTCAGTTGCTTCCTCGTCTAAGGCAAGATCCCTGCCGCCGCCAATTGCAATCCGACCATCTGTAAGTTGTTGCCAGTAGTCCCAGCCTTGGCGAATGTAAACGGCGTATTTCAAGTTGAGTTGTGTTTCTGGCGCCGTTGAAATCATTTGCAAGCGAGTTGGCTGCACCAGATCAGAAACTTCGGGAAGCACTTTGCCTAAGTTGCCATCAACTGCGACCACGATGTGCTTGGCCTTGATGCTGCCTTGATCAGTTGTGACTAATTCGGATTCAATTCTTATCGCAGGTGAGTGAGTAAAGATCTGGGCGCCCGCAGCCTGGGCAAGTTTTGCCAAAAGTACAGCACGTTTGGCGGGATGAAAAGTTCCATCCGATGGAATCAAAATCCCAACGCCTTGTTCGCCGTCATAATCTTCTACAGGAAATCCATCTGCTAGCAAGGCATCGCGATGGGCGTAGGTATCGGCCAGCTCTTCGGCATCGTCACCGTGACGTAGTTCTCCGATGCGAAGTGCACCGATTCGAGATACGGCTTCGGGAGTGGTTGCTTCGATTCGATCCATTTCATCGAGAGTGTGCTGGTAAAGCGCCGCAGCTCGTTCGAAACCAAAATCCCTTCGAACGTTGTGGTGAAAATCTGCAATGCCAGCCAGGAGTAATCCACCGTTACGGCCTGCTGCTCCGGCAGCAATTCGATCGGAATCTATCCCGATAACAGACATGCCACGTTGTGCTGCGTGCAGTAAGGCAGTTAGGCCAGAACCACCAAGGCCGACAACAACCAGGTCTGCCTCAAGATTTGATGTGAGTTGCGGAAATTCTGGGCGCTCAACGTTGATGTCCCAAACGATGCCCATCGCATATCCATTTCATTTGCTGTTTGAATTAGGTTTTTCATGCCTTAGGTAACAGCATAGGAGTATGAGTTCAACCCCAGAAAATCCTGATAAAAACTTGGATGAAACTGCCAAGAGTTCAGCACGGTTGCGCGCATTGCTTGATGACGTTGAGTTAACACCTGAACAAACCAGCGACGATGTTATGCCGCCTTCCAATCGGGATCGTGAATTCCTTGAAGATGTTCCGCCACATCACGGTTAAGAACACAATTCTCAAAGCAATCAGTAGCTAAGGAAGCAGCGCGACGGTGAATCCTTGATTGGAAGCGCTGCCGGCAATACTTATAGCCGCTTTGGAATCCACGCCAACGATGATTGAACTATTTGTTGATCCACCCGAAAACATAGAGCCACTGCCTTGACTTGGAATTGCCAAGATCCTGGCACGCGAAGCGATCAAAACCCCATTGCTTAATCCATCGTTGCTTTCGCCGTAAACGTCTATCTCATTTCCAACATTCAAAAGTGAATTGCTCGTGCCAGCACTTACTAGAATCGAAACTGCAACGTAGTTTTCTGGGAGACCTGTTAGCAATCCGGAGCTAACTAAGTCGTTGCTACTTATTGGTTGATTGGGAGCAAGTGAGCGCGCCAAAACTCGCCCGATGAGATTACTTGGTTCAGATTGCAACGAATCCCAAGACGAATCAGTAAGCAGAGTTTTTTCTGTGAAGTCTGAAGCAGTCAAAGTCCTACCAGCTGCTAGTGATTCAGTTGCGACTAAGACTTTAGTTTGGGAGCCGGGCCCTGGAATCAACAGACTCAAGGCGATGAAAGTTCCAATGCCCGCAAGAGAGGCTGCGATTGAGCGCCGGTACCTGACTACCAATGGATAGTACTTATAGAGAAATTCAAGGTTTTTCATAGTTGTGCCACGATAAGTCCAAATCCAGATTTCGCGACTTAATTTGTCCACAGGTACGATTACGGGAGTCGAAAGGAAATCATGCCTACTTATCAATACGTTTGTGGCCAATGCAATGCGCCGCTTGAGGCAGTCCAATCTTTTTCTGACGATGCGCTTACAACTTGTCCAGAATGTAACGCTGAGGCCTTGAAAAAGGTTTATGGCTCAGTCGGTGTTGTTTTCAAGGGTTCTGGTTTTTATCGAAACGACTCGCGCGGCACGACAACTTCTGCCACGCCTAGTGCAACGGATTCAAGTTCAACCTCAACATCAGCTACTCCCGCATCACCCGCTCCCGTAGCAGCACCAGCTAGCACGCCAAGCCCAAGTGCTTAAGTTTGGTCTAGTTGCCGCGCTTGGGGCAGCTCTTGGTTCCTTGGCTCGATTACAAATTTCATACTGGAGTCAAACTCCAAGCAATACAACTTTCCCATGGTCAACTTTCATAGTTAATGTTGCTGGCGCATTGTTAATTGGTCTAGTTGCTAGCTCACCAAAAATCATGAATAACGAAACTCGTCGGCACTTTGTTGTAACTGGTGTACTCGGAGGCTTTACAACATTCTCGGCAATCGCGGTCGAGACTCTGAATCTTGCGACCACACCATTGATTTCAATCACCTATGTAATCGCAACTTTTGCGTTCGGTATCGCTGCGACCCATTTCGGCAGTTTGCTTGGTAATCGCAAATGAATTTGATGCTGTTTATCTTTTCGGCTGCCTTAGGTGGCTTTGCGCGATTTGCACTCGAGTACTACCTACCACCCGTAGGTTCATCTGCTTTCCCTAGAGCAACATGGTTGGTAAATGTCGCAGGCGCATTCCTCTTAGGAATTGTTATTGCGTTACCTGGTCACTGGCAAATAATTCTCGGGCTCGGGTTTTGTGGAGCGATGACAACATTTAGCGGCGTGAGTTTGCAGTTGCATCGAAGGCTTGCTGCCTCGGCATATTGGCCAGCAACGATTTATGCATTGAGCCTAATTAGCGGCGGTGTTCTTGCTGCCGGGATCGGAATAGTTTTAGGACGCTATCTATTTAATTGACGTGAATAACTACGCTCGGGGTCACGATGACATCAACTAACTCATCATGTGCTTCACTCGGCACTGAATCATCTACTTCATCATCAAATACCAAGCAAATTCGGACTGGGCCACCTGCCGCATGTGATGGCACATTGACCAAGGCGCGGTCGTAGTAACCAGCTCCTCTGCCTAATCGAGTGCCATCTCTGCCGACTCGAAGTGCTGGAATCAGAATCGCACTCGCACTTGCTATGTCTATTTCTGCAGGCAATGGTTCAAAGATTCCGTAACTATTCTTCGCGAGATCCGCACCGTCAAATCCCCACGACAGAGAATTGCCTGGTTTCATGATCGGTAATAAGACAGATTTGCCAAGTTCGTGCAGCTTTGCGCGAAGCTCTGCCGTAGGCGGCTCAGTTGCCATGGACACAAAGCAGGTGACTAGTTGGCCTTGGCACAAATTGGCCCAGTCATGATTTGCAATAGCCAATCCGGCAGCAGAAATTTCTGTGCTACTTCGTGCAGCTCGCGCCGAGATCGATTGCTCGCGCACTGTGTCTTTGGAACGACTTACCATTACTCAACCGTATTGCCAGTAAAGTCTAAGTATGAGCAACAGGGGTGTAATCAATAAAGCGGTAATTCCAGTGGCTGGTTTAGGTACGCGATTTTTGCCAGCCACAAAGGCAACCCCAAAAGAGATGCTTCCAGTAGTCGATAAACCGGCAATTCAATACGTTGTTGAAGAAGCAGTAGCTTCCGGTATAACTGATGTGCTTTTCATAACTGGTCGAAACAAAGAATCACTAGAAAACCACTTTGATCGATCGCCAAGCCTCGAACGAACTTTGGCTGATCGCGGAGCTTTCGAAATGCAAAGCAAAATTTCGGGCCTAGCCGACTTAGCGGCCATGCATTACGTGCGGCAAGGCGTCCCCATGGGATTAGGTCATGCAGTAAATATGGCAAAAGCGCATGTAGGCAACGAAGCATTCGCAGTCTTACTAGGTGACGATTTAGTCGACGCTAAAACTCCGATCTTGCCAGACATGTATGCCGCGCAAGCAAAATTTGGCGGCAGCATTTTGGCACTAATGGAAGTTCCCGATGACCAAATTCATTTGTATGGTTGTGCAGCCGTGGTACCGACTGAAGACCCAGATATTGTTCGAGTTACAGAACTAGTTGAGAAGCCAGCACTCGGAACTGCGCCAAGCAACCTTGCGGTAATCGGCAGATACGTGATTAATCCAGCAGTTTTTGAATTGTTAGAAAATCTTGCGCCTGGTCGTGGTGGCGAAATTCAACTAACCGATGCTCTAGCAGCACTGATTGATTTACCTTCCGAATCGGGTGGAGGCGTCCATGCTGTTGTGTTTAGTGGCAAACGTTATGACACAGGCGACAAACTTTCGTATCTAAAGAGTGTGGTTTCGATAGCACTTGATCGTGATGACTTAGGCCCTGACTTACGCGCTTGGCTGACTTCATACTTAGCAGGCAAGATTTAATGCGCTCAGTCGAGCAACACTTAGAAGCAGTGTTGGCAAACATTTCACCATCAGAATCTTTAGAAGTCGGGCTACTGGGTTCAGTCGGATGCGTGCTAGCAGAACAAGTAACAACTAGTGCAGATGGCGTCGAACATGTCTTGCTGCCGCAAGGCACAACAATTGGCGCAAGGCATGTCGCACTTTTGGCAGCGGCGAACTTAGGTCGCATTTGGGTACACCCAAAACCTCGAGTTGTAATTTTGACAGTAGGAAGCGACTTGGCGGACCCTGGAACCTTGGAAGATCTTCGCCCAGACATCAACGGCATCGCATTAACAACAGCATCGACAGCTGCGGGCGCGATGACATTTCGTGTCGGCCCACTCCAAAGTGATGCAGATTTGATTCGATCAGCTATCGAAGATCAACTAGTTCGGGCTGACGTGATTGTTACGGCTTGTGGGATGAATGCCGGCGACTATGACTTACTGACAAGTGTGCTGAGACAACTTGGACGCGTTGAAGTTTCGCGGGTAAACATGACACCAGGTGGAGCCCAAGGCTTTGGCGTTATTGGTCCGGACTCAACTCCAATTTTTGTGCTTCCAGGCAATCCAGTTGGGGCACTACTTTCCTTTGATATTTTTGTTCGCCCAGTAATTCGAAGGCTTATGGGTCATAGCAAATTGCATTACCGGGTAATTGAAGCCCGACTTGAGACGACCGTTGATGGAGCTGGCGACGATGCACGTTACGTACGAGCCGACCTTTCTCGTTCGGGTAACTCTCCAGTTGTTAAATCACTAGAGAACAACAACGAACATCCATTGTCTGGCTTGGGAACCGCTGACGCCTTAATCGTTGTGCCTGCTGGAACCTCACGCTTGAATGCTGGTGACACCGTAAAAGTTATGCAACTTGATGCATTTAGCGATGAATAACTAGGGTGAGCAAGTGACTAAAGCTTGGCCAGTTGCATTAAGCCACGGTGACGTAACAGTTAGACCGCTGCGAGTTCGCGATTCTAGAAAATGGAAACAACTGCGCCAGAAGAATCATGACTGGTTATATGAGTGGGAAGCTACTTCTCCGATGCCTAGTGTTGAACCGCCTCCAACTTTTCGGCAAAGTGCAAAGCGAATGTTGGCTGAAGCCAGAGCAGGTCGGACCATGCCCTTTGTTGTTGAATACCAAGGAAACTTCGTCGGACAAATCAACGTTTCAGACATAACGTACGGATCGCTTCGAGGCTGCCATTTTGGCTACTGGATTGACGAATCTGCCTCGGATAAGCGAGTCATGACGACCGCCGCGGCATTGGTTACAGACCACTTGTTACAGACTCTCCAGCTGCATCGGATCGAGATTGCGGTACGTCCTGAGAATATTCCGAGCAACCGCTTGGCCATGCGCCTTGGCTACACCTTCGAGGGAGTTCGACCCTCGTATCTGCACATCAATCGAAAGTGGTGTGACCACAATATCTACGTGATGATGCCGGACACCATCACAGGCTCCGTGCTCGATCACATCTTTAGTTAGTGCGACACGAACTCGCACTAACCCTTTAGTTCCGCAAGAAATTGGGAACAACGCCGTACCGTAAATATTCATGACCGGCTTGTTGTACCTCATAGTTGTAGTGATGTGGGCCGTTGTCTTGGTTCCGATCTGGCTAAAGAGCCACGATCGTGCTCAAGTGGAAAAAGGACTTCGCGAAGAAGGTGAAGTTGCAATCAAATGGCGTTGGCAAAAACGCTCACCAATGTCACCACGGCAACTTGCCTTTGTTCGCCGGCGCAGAGTTGCGATGACACTATTCACGGCACTAGTTGCCACAATTGTGTTGAGCGCATCTGGAAGAATTTCAGTGTTTTGGATCGCCGCTCCAACTTTTCTGATTGCAGGATTTGCAGTTGCTGCCGCTCGAAATGCTAAGCATGCACCGCGTCCAATGCGAATCATGCAAAACCAAGATGAAACCGCACCAAGAACTCAGCCTGCCGCTCCAGATCACCGAACTGAAATAATCTCGCTCACCGAAACTGTCACCGAAACTAGACGTACGTGGCAACCAGTTGAGACTCCACTTCCTTCATATGTAAAAGCAGATAAAGCGACAACTTATTCCCGAGTCATTGATTCAGAAAAACCATGGACCGGTCAAGACATGGTGGAGCAAGCTGAGTTACTCAAATCCCAACGTGCTGAGCGAATCCAAGAATCACAAAAGCGACTCGAAGAAGCTCGCGCAATTGCAATGGAAAAGGCACGGAAAGCAGCACTTGCTGCGGCACAAACTTATCCCGCGGTTGCAGAAAAGCGCGCAGTAAACGAATAACTCTCTCGCAGTACAATTAATTGAGCGAAGGAGATTTACATGCAAACCACAATTAATGTGTCAGGAATGACTTGTGGGCATTGTGTTTCCGCAGTAACTATGGAGTTATCACTACTGCCAACAGTTACGGAAGTTGAAGTGAATTTGGAATCCGGTCAGGTCACAATTACTTCTGACGCGGCGCTGGAACCAGCACAACTTGCTACCGCAGTCGACGAAGCCGGATACGAGCTCGTTCTTAACTAATGTCAACCCGAAGCGTTGAGCTCAGTGTAGGTGGAATGACCTGCGCATCTTGCTCACGTCGAGTTGAAAAATCTCTTGAGAAAATTGATGGCGTTCGAGCCTCGGTTAACTATGCAACCGGCGTTGCCTTTGCAGATGTCGATCTGGACGTAACAAATGATGATTTGATTGCGGCAATTGAAAAGACCGGATACTCCGCGTCAGTTTCTGGCAAAGCCATTGAACTTTATGGCGTACGCGAGTTTCGAATCAGGTTGATTATTTCAGCAACACTAACGATTCCATTGATGACTATTTCCATGATGCCGAGTATGCAATTCACATTTTGGCAATTGGTTTGCGCTGCACTTGCCACACCAGTTGCAATTTGGGGCGCTTGGCCATTTCATCGTGCTGCCTTTTTGAATTTGCGGCATCGTGCTGTAACGATGGATTCACTAGTTAGTCTTGGTGTTTTGGTTTCCTACCTGTGGTCCACGTGGGCAGTTTTGTTTACTTCTGCCGGGGCAATTGGAATGACGATGAATGCCGAATTTTTCCCAACGCGACAGCAAACCGCCCATCCTGGGTTGTACTTTGAAGTAGCAGCTGGCGTTACAACACTGGTGCTACTTGGAAAATTCTTAGAGCACAGAGCGCGCGAACAGTCTCAAAAAGCCATTGAGAATTTGGCGAGCTTAAATCCAAAATTTGCTCTGGTTATTAGAAATGGCCAACACGTAAACACTGCAATCGAAGACGTCCAGGTTGGGGACACGATTTATGTTCCAGCCGGTAGTCAAATTCCCGTTGATGCAATCGTGATTTCAGGTTCTGGTCACGTGGACAACTCACTAGTGACTGGTGAATCCCTTCCGGTCGCAGTAAATGTTGGTGACGATGTGATTGGTGCCACGGTTTTGATCGATACCGCTCTCACGATTCAAGCCAAAGCAGTTGGAAAAGACACAGTGCTTTCCGGAATCTCAAGACTTGTGCATCAAGCTCAAACTGGAAAAGCTGAAGTAACACGATTAGTGGATCGAGTTTCGGAAATTTTTGTGCCAATCGTGGTCGTGCTAGCGCTACTTACCGCCGCTACTTGGCTTGTCATAACTGGCGACTCAGGTTTTGCCATCACAACTGGAATCGCAGTCTTAGTGATTGCCTGCCCATGCGCTCTTGGGCTGGCTACGCCAACCGCACTATTAGTTGGAACTGGCCGAGGTGCTCAACTCGGAATTCTAATTCGAGGTCCACACGCCATTGAATCGAGCCAAAAAATTGATGTCATGATCATGGATAAAACTGGAACGCTCACTGATGGTCGAATGAGTGTCGTCGAAGTATGTACCAAAATTGAACCTATTGAACTATGGCAGATTGTTGATGCCCTTGAAGTTAGTTCAACGCATCCAATTGCGAGCAGTTTGCGGACACATGCTCGCAAATTCGACTTCACTAAATTGCTTGCGAGTTCTGTGCAAACTATTGGTGGATCTGGAGTGCAAGGTATCGTCGCAAGCCGAACCTGCGCCTTAGGGTCACCCAAGTGGCTTGAAGTTCC
>CANKTT010000025.1 GCA_947486505.1 Actinomycetota bacterium
CCATTACTGTTCAAAATTGCGACGCTTACGCCTACTGAAGTATCGATGGCTAATACCTTCATCCGACAAGCCCAGTTAAATCTAAATCGCTCCAACGATTCCCAACTGCGGTAACTGCAATAGTTCGAATTCCACTTGCCGGATCAGAGTCAACACTAAGTTCTTCTGCTCGATCAATGTCTATCTCAAGCCAGTTGTCCGTGAATCCAGAAACGAAATCTTTACCCCATTCGATAACAAAAGCAGCATTTTTTGTGGAATCGAGATCAAGATCAATTAGGTCGCTTTGACTTGAAAGTCGATAAGCATCCACGTGCACCAGAGCAAGCCCTGAGCTCTTTGGTTTGTGCGCCCGAGAAACCACAAATGTTGGACTCGTAACTACGCCTTGCACATCAAGTTGCTGCGCCAAACCCTGAACAAAGGTAGTTTTTCCAGCACCCAAAGGTCCACTCAACACAACAACATCCCCAGCCGTTAACAACGCACCGATTTGTTTTCCAAATGCTTGCATTTGTTCAGATGTCGAAACGGAAAATGACACAGGTGCTACCAGGAGTTATTAATGAATTCGCGATGTACGCGAGGACCAATGCGAGTGATGATTTCGTAAGAGATTGTGCCAGCGGCAATGGCCCAATCTTCAACACTTGGCTCGCCTCGTTCTGGATCGCCGAAAAGCACAACCTCGTCGCCGAGCTGAACGTCTAAGTTTCCAACATCCAATACAAACTGATCCATGCATACCCGTCCAGCAACCTTGCGAATCTCGCCGCCGACTAAGACCGGTCCCTTATTCGTCGCACTGCGCGGTACGCCATCGGCATAACCCGCTGGAATCAAAGCCAAGGTTGTGTCATCAGTGGTGTGGTACTGGTGTGCATAGGAGACACCCGACCCTGCTGGAACTTTCTTTAACAATGCAATTGGAGCGCAAAGCGTCATAACTGGCTTTAGATCGAAATCTGTCGCCGCTCCAACTTCTTCACCAGGCGAAACTCCATAGGCAGCCACACCTGGTCTAACCATATTGAAATAAGTCTCTGGCAACGCAAGTGTGGCTGCCGAGTTTGCTAGATGCTTAACTTCAAGTTCAAAGTTAGCTGCTTCCAACAAATCAACAGCTGTTTTGAATTCTGTAATCTGATCAGCAATCGTTGAATTGCTTGGCTCATCGGCGTAAGCAAAGTGCGACATTACGCCAACGACTTTAACCGTACCTTCGGCTTCCGCTTTACTAAGTGCAGAAATCAATTCTGGTAAATCGGCCAGCGTGACGCCATTTCGATTTAGACCGGTATCAACTTTGACGTGAAGTCGAGCAATTCGGTCCACTGAATATGCTGCATTACTTATTGCCTTTAGAGTCGCTACCGAATTAACACCCAAATCAATATCACGAGCGATGCATTCAGCAAATCGATCATTAGGAGTGTTTAGCCAAGCAAGAATTGGGCCAGGCACATTTCCTTCGCGAAGTGCTACTGCTTCTTCGAGTAATGCAACACCTAAGTAATCGGCACCAGCATTAACCGCAGCTTGACCACACTTAACTAACCCATGTCCGTAGGCGTCCGCTTTTACAACGACCATTAACTTTCGGCCGTCAGTGCGCTCCTTCAGTACCCGAACGTTGTGCGCCAGTGCGCCAAGATCAATTCGGGCGGTGACATGTGCAGACATTCAAAAACCTAAACCTTCTCTGCGATAACGTATGCGATTGCAACCGGACCATCATGGCTGAGTGAAACGTGCCAATTAGTAACGCCTTGGTCATTGGAAACTTTAGCGACTGAACCCTTCACTGAAATTCGCGGAGCGCCACCATTGCTGACTTCGCAGTCATGCCATTCCATACCAACTGGAGCTCCCAATGCTTTTGCCACTGCTTCCTTAACGGCAAACCGGCCAGCCAGTGAAATCAAGGGCAATTGATGACCTTCAGCACTAGTCTGTTCCGCTTTAGTAAACAGCCGATCGACGATCCCTGGAGTTCGTTCAACAACTCCTGAAAAGCGTGCCAAGTCCACGACATCAACACCGATTCCAACTATGGTCATGACATAACTTTGCCGTTAATAGTGGTTTTTTCAAACTTGGCCCAATGGATTCCAGTAATTCCAAGGCAGATAGTTATGTCATTTTTGCAACATGGGTAACTCTGGCTACAGTGGAGGTATCGGTGCTGTTGAGCGGAAGCAACAGCAACGGATAACTGGTTCGATCAAGCCATCAGGTTTTTTTAACCTATGGCTATAAACATCGGCGCATACTTTGAGATTCCAGTTACTGACCTAGATCGCGCAATCAATTTCTATCAATCGCTCCTAGGTATTGAACTAGAACGCGGCTCAATTCACGGCTACGAGATGGCGTTTTTCCCATTTGAAAGCAATGGAGCGGGCATTAGCGGCGCCCTTTGCAAAGGTGATGTTTACCAGCCTTCTATCGAAGGCTCCTTTATCTATCTATTCACCAACGACATTGACGGGGTCTTGAGCAAACCTATCGAGCTTGGCTCAGAAATTCTTTTCGAGAAGACTGACGCAGGCAATTGTTTTGTTGCTGAAATCAAGGACACTGAAGGAAATCGGATTTGCTTTACGACAAGGCATCAAGCCGAGTAATTGCCGGAGGCAATAACGCAGGATTTTCTTGAAAAATCCTGCGGAAATAAACACTGCCGACTTGGTTGAATAACTAACAAGGTTAGTTATTCAACTGTGACGCTTTTTGCCAAGTTTCTTGGCTGATCTACGTCGTATCCCTTAACGGTTGCCATCTCGCACGAGAAAATCTGTAATGGGACAGTAGCCACTAATGGCTGCATCAGGGCGGGAACTTTTGGCAAACGAATTATGTGATCTGAGAATTCATTAATGGATTCGTCGCCCTCTTCGGCAAGCACGATAGTTAGTGCGCCGCGTGCTCGGACTTCCTGAATATTCGAAACAATCTTGTCGTGCAGTTCATCTTCTTGTGGTGGCACAATAGCGAATACTGGAATTCCATCTTCAATCAATGCAATCGGACCATGCTTTAGTTCCCCAGCTGCAAAGCCTTCTGCGTGCATGTAAGCCAATTCCTTGAGCTTCAACGCACCTTCAAGCGCAACTGGGAACCCGACACTTCGTCCCAAGAACAGAACCGATTGCTTATCAATCAATTCTTTTGCAATTGCCTTAACGCCCTCAGTTGTATCCAGTACCAAGTCGATCATGCTTGGCATGTCACTAAGTTCCAGAGCAACCGAGGCTGCATCCTTGCCAAATCCTGTGCCCCGAGTTTGCGCTAAGTACATAGCAAACAGATAGCACGCAACAATTTGAGTTAGAAATGCTTTCGTCGATGCAACCGCAATTTCTGGACCTGCGTGAGTGTAAATGACGGCGTCGCTTTCGCGCGGAATTGTTGAGCCATTGCTATTACAAATCGCAAGGACTTTTGCACCTTGTTCGCGCGCATAACGCATAGCCATCAAGGTGTCCATGGTTTCGCCCGATTGGCTGATCGCAACAACCAAAGTAGTTGGAGTCAAAATCGGATCGCGGTACCTGAATTCACTAGCCAACTCAACTTCGCAAGGTATCCGAGTCCAATGCTCGATTGCATATTTAGCAATCAATCCTGAGTGATACGCCGTGCCACAGGCTGTAATGATGATTTTGTCGATGGTCTTGAGGAATGCATCGTCTAGACCTAAGTCTGCAAGCGTAACTTTTCCAGACTTATCAATGCGTCCAAGCAAAGTGTCAGCCACAGCCTTTGGCTGTTCCGCAATTTCCTTGAGCATAAAGAGGTCGAAGCCGCCCTTTTCGGCAGCTGCTGCATCCCAAGTAACTTCGTACTCTGTGTACTCAGCAGGCTTGCCAAAAAAGTCAGTTACCTCAATTGAATTTGGGGTGATTTCAACAATTTGGTCCTGGCCAAGTTCAATTGCATTTCGAGTGTGTGCAATAAACGCTGCGACGTCTGAAGCTAAGAAGTTTTCGCCATCCCCACGACCAACAACAAGTGGTGAATTTCTGCGGGCAGCAACAACCACATTTGGGGTGTCAGCGTGAACGACAACCAAAGTGAAGGCGCCAGTTAGTACTTGGCAAACCTCCCGCAAGGCATCAGCCAGTCCTGTAGTGGACTTCATTTGCTTCGAAAGCAGGTGCGCAACAACTTCCGTGTCTGTTTGGCTACGTAGTGTGACACCCTCGGCGATTAACTTGTCGCGAAGCATTGCGAAGTTTTCAATGATTCCGTTATGAATAACTGCAATCGTTCCGTCTTCGCTCACATGTGGATGGGCATTGACGTCATTTGGAGCGCCATGAGTGGCCCAGCGAGTATGACCAATTCCAGTGTGGGATGCAGAAATTGGGTTTTCGAGTAACTCGGCTTCGAGGTTGAGTAACTTGCCCGCCTTCTTGCGGGTTTGGATCGCTTTGTCAGAGACAATCGCGATTCCTGCAGAGTCGTAGCCTCGATACTCGAGCCGGCGCAGACCTTCAATTACTACATTTTGGGCTTGTTGCGGGCCGACATATCCAACGATTCCACACATGGTGTCAGTCTACCGATTAGCTAAGTGCACAGTGAGTAGCGACCACTTCAGCAAGTTCTGTTGCTACCGCTTGAGCTTGATCGGCTGTGGCGGCCTCAACCATCACGCGAATCAATGGCTCAGTTCCACTAGGACGCAGCAAAATGCGTCCAGTGTCGCCAAGTTCTTGCTCCAATTTTGAAACTGCCTCTAATACAGCAGCGTTGGAAATTGATCCCTTATCGACATTTGGGACGTTAATTAAGACCTGTGGCAATCTATCGACAATTGCAGCAAGCTCTGCAATTGATTTACTGGATGCCTTCATTTCAGACATCAGGTGAAGCGCCGTCAGAACTCCATCGCCCGTTGTAGCGAATTCGCTTAAGACAACATGGCCACTTTGCTCGCCACCTATTGTGAATCCACCTGCGCGCATCTCTTCGAGCACATACCTATCGCCAACTGCGGCAGCAATGACTTCGATGTCATGCTCTTTCATCGCTATGTTGAATCCCAAGTTAGACATCACAGTTGCCACAACCGTATTTCCAACCAATGTCCCGCGAGATTTTCGTCCAACTGCCAAAATTGCCAAAATTTGGTCACCATCTACAAGGTTTCCATTTGCATCCACGGCCAAACAACGGTCTGCGTCACCATCATTTGCAATACCTAAATCTGCGCCATGCTTTACAACGGCAGCAAGTAAGTCAGCCATATGAGTTGATCCACAGTTTTCGTTAATGTTCAAGCCATCTGGTTCACAATGGATTGAGATTACTTGCGCACCCGCACGTCGGAGTGCTTCTGGGCCAACTAACGAAGCGGATCCATTAGCACCATCGATAACTACTGTCAGGCCTTCAAGGGAATTTGAAATGCTTGAGTTCAAATGATGCAAGTACTTTTCGACCAAGTCGTGTTCGCTTCGAATTCTGCCAACCCCAGCACCAGTTGGAAGTTCGCTCACAACATCTAAATGTGCTTCGATGGCATCCTCGATAGTGTCATCAAGCTTTACTCCCCCACGAGCAAAGAATTTGATTCCGTTATCTGGCATTGCGTTGTGAGACGCGGAAAGCATTACCCCTAAATCAGCACCGGTTAAATCCGTTAGGTACGCAACCGCAGGTGTAGGCAAGATTCCAACATCAATTACGTCAACACCGGCACTGGCTAAACCAGCACTGATTGCAGACTGGAGAAATTCGCCACTGGCACGGGGATCGCGGCCAACAATTGCAAATGGGCGAGCTGTTTTCTGTGAAGAAAACTCTCCGCGTTCGCCTAAAACCTGCGCAGCTGCAACACCAAGATTGGTAGCTAACTCAGCAGTTAACAGACCATTCGCTAAACCGCGAACGCCATCGGTGCCAAATAGTCGGCCCGACATGTTTTAACGCTTGGAGTATTGCGGAGCCTTACGAGCCTTCTTCAGACCGTACTTCTTACGTTCCTTGATTCGTGCGTCACGAGTTAGGAAGCCGGCCTTCTTTAGGTCACCGCGGTTACCTTCAACATCGATTGCGTTCAAGCAACGAGCCACACCAAGACGCAATGCGCCAGCCTGACCGGAGATTCCGCCACCATCGATACGTGCGATTACGTCGTAAGCGCCTTCGAAGTTAAGGGTCTTGAATGGATCGTTAACAAGTTGCTGATGCACCTTGTTTGGGAAATAGTCCTCAAGGGTGCGACCGTTGATAACCCAACGACCGGTTCCTGGAACGATGCGAACGCGAGCAATGGCTTCCTTGCGACGACCAGTTGCAGCGCCAGGCGTGTCTGGTGCCTTACGTGGTTCGCGAACTGCAGCAGCAGGAGTTTCGGATGTGTATTCCATTAACTCTGCTTCAACCTCATCGCCAAGGATGGCTTCTGTTACGTCTACTTCGTTCTCTGACATGTTGTTTCCCTTCGTAAAAATCTATGAATCCGCGAGCGCTTACTGCGCTACCTGAGAGATCTCGTATGGCTTTGGGTTTTGGGCAGCGTGTGGATGAACATCGCCGGCGTAAACCTTTAGCTTTGTGATTTGAGCATCGCTGAGCTTGTTATGCGGAAGCATTCCCTTGACGGCTTTTTCAATCGCGCGACGTGGGTTTGTTGCTAGCAATTCAACATAGTTAGTCGCGCGCAAACCGCCTGGGAAACCTGAGTGACGGTAATCCATCTTCTGTTCGCGCTTCTGGCCAGTTAGTGCAATTTTTTCTGCATTGATAACAATGACGAAGTCGCCAGTGTCAACGTGTGGTGCAAAGATTGGCTTGTGCTTGCCGCGCAACAGCACAGCAACTTGTGACGCAAGACGTCCTAAAACAACGTCAGTTGCATCGATTACATGCCATTCGCGATTCACATCGCCTGGCTTTGGAGAGTACGTGCGCACAGTGAGCCTTCTTTGTCTAAATAAATGGGGTTTTAATTGCTAGTTTTCCTTATGCCTAAAGGCACAACGAATCCTTAGATTACCTGTATTTCTGGGCGTGGGTCAAAACGAGGTCTAACCGCTGAGGTAGGCTCAAAGTTAAGAAATCCGCTAAAACAAGGCATTTTGCTCAAATCTGCCTGGCGGCAACAAAAAAGGGATGTGCTAAAGGCGCATGAAAGTCAGTCGGCGTCCCCTTTACCTGCTCGAAGGAGCAAATGCCCTGTCTGGGCTCAGTAACGCCATCGCGATCATCACCGTCCCATGGCTCATCTTTGAACGCACAGGTTCAGCAACTCAAGCTGGCATTGTGGTTGCCTTATCTGCCATTCCTGGGATCTTTATCTCACCATTTGTCGGCGCATTAATTGATCACTATGGCCGTAAGCGGGTATCGATTGGTTCAGATCTACTTTCAGCTTTGTCGGTGATGCTGTTTCCAATTTGGGATTCACTTTTTGGTTTAACGTTTGCGTCGATTGCAACCTTTGCAGTACTTGGCGCAGCTTTCGATCCAGCTGGATACACCGCTCGTAAGTCTTTGATTCCAGATGTTGCAAAAGCCAGCAACACATCAATGGACAAACTTAACTCTTGGCATGAAGCGGTGTTCTCTGGTGGTTGGGCGCTAGGTCCGGCAATTGGCGCCTTTGCAATTTCATTAGTTGGAGCAGCTAATTCAATGTGGATTGTTTTCGGGGCTTTCCTCTTGGCCATTGTCTTGATCGCTATGTTGCATGTTGGGGACCTTGGCCTGGAGCATCGCGAAGAAATCAATGATCAAGAAAAGTTTTGGACTAGCACGCTGCGTGGCTTGCAGGTGCTTAAGTCCGATAAAGCTATGTATTACCTAACGCTGTCTATCGTGTTTTTAGCCATGGTTTACTTGCCAACCGAGTCTGTTGTTTTACCAAAGTACTTCTCGGACATAAATGACCCACGTGGATTGGGTTATGTTTTGTCATCAATGGCGCTTGGTGGCATCGCAACCACGCTTGCATACCCAATATTAGTGAAGCATTTCAAGAAGCGCAGTATCGTTATCGGCGCGCTCGCTGCAACTTCGCTTGCCATGATTCCGATGACGTTCTTCCCCTCAATTGGATTGTTCGTCTTCGCCGGATTCTTGCTTGGACTCGGTTGGGGTCCAATGAACCCGTTAATGAATTCCATGGTTCAACAACGAGTTGCGCCACACATTCAAGGCCGAGTTTTTGGTGTACAAACTTCCTTGTTTTATGCCAGCGGCCCGATTGGAATGTTTGTAACAGGTGTAAGTGTTGATGCATTTGGTGTGCGCCCGGTATACATCGCTGCCGTTTCAATCTTGATTGTCTTCCAGTTATTCATAATGTTCTTGCCAGATCTCCACGATTTGGATCGCGAAGCGCAATACTAGAGAAATGACTAGGCCCACACTTGATAACTGGCTACTTCCGGAAAATACATTTTGGTCATTTCGGCATGTTCGGGAGTTGATTCCAACCGCTCAGGTTGACTGTGCAAAATCACCCCGAGTGTTAAACCAAAAGATCAACAACGCACTTGGCGAGGTTTCAGTAGAAACCCATACTGGGCCTCAAAAGATGTCTGACTATTTGTCGAGTACTAGTACCGACGCTTTCACTGTGGCAAAAGGTGATGATCTGGTTTTTGAATGGCTGGCTCCTGGAGTTAGCGATGTTGAGCCGCACTTAATATTTAGTGTCACCAAATCATTTACTGGAATGTTGGTGGGTGCTTTGGTGCAAGAGGGTCTCATTGATGTTGATGCTTTAGTTACAAAGTATGTCCCTGAAATTGCTGATAGCGGTTTTGGAGATGCAACGGTTCGCAATTTGCTGGACATGGCCGCCAGTTATCAATTCGAAGAGGACTACACCCCGGGCCCAGACATCATTGCGTATCGGCATTCCGTAGGTTGGTATCCAGCTCCACTAGGAGCACCGAACTTGCATGACTTCATTGCCTCCCGCAAAAAAGAGGGAGAGCATGGTCAGAAGTTCCGCTACATGTCGCCAACTACCGACCTAGTTGGATGGGTAATCGAAGCAGCCAGTGGGATGCCATATGCCGAAGCACTTTCCAAATACATTTGGAGCAAGATTGGCACCGAGGCGCCGGCTCACATTACGGTTGACCGAACCGGAGCGCCTCGAGCAGCTGGCGGCCTTTCCGCAATCCCCCGCGACTTAGTTCGCTTTGGCATGATGATGCGCGACGGTGGCATGGGAACTGTTGATCCAGAGTTCTTGGAAGATGCCTTCCAAGCTGGCAGCGCCGAGCAATGGGCAATTGGCGACTTCAAGGACTTCTTTGAAAAGGGTGTGTATCGATCCTTCTGTTACAAACCAGGTGTTGATCCCGACGTGATTATGGGTATTGGAATTCACGGTCAGATGCTTTATGTTGATCGACCACGCGGAGTTGTAGTGGCTAAGCAATCGTCGTGGCCGAATCCAGACTCTGAAGAAATGCACCTTGACGCATTTAACGCCTGCCGGGCAATTGCCCATGCGCTTAGCTAGCTCAAGGAAATTACGCCTGTAATTCCCAGTACTTAGCGCAGGAAATTACGCCTGTAATTCCCAGTGCGTTACCTCTGGTGGGTTAGCGAAAAATGGTCCAATTAGGCCACGCCACTGCGGAAATAATTCAGATTCGCGAAATCCAACCATGTGGTCCTCGACAGTGTCCCAACCGATTGCGATTAAGTAAGTTGATGGCTTCTCAACACCTCGGTGCACGTGAATAACTTGAAACCCCTTGGCTTGCGAAACAACCGCCTTGGCTTGTTCCATTGCCGCTTCAAATTCCAGCTCTTTGCCTGGCACGATTTCCATGAATGCAGTTTCCATAATCATGGTTGCCAGATTACCTTTTAGCTCGCTTCTCATCCCACACTGGCTCATCAGATTCTCGAACTGTGGACTCTCCGCTAAAAACAACGAACCGGTCCATAGTCCTTGAGAACCAACGATCATGAGTTACCGCAAGCACAGTTCCTTCGAAGGCATCAAGGGCTCTCTCCAAAGCTTCGGCGGATTCAAGATCTAAATTGTCTGTTGGTTCATCCAGTAACAACAAAGTTGCGCCAGATAGCTCAAGTAACAGAATCTGGAATCTAGCTTGCTGACCACCGGAAAGTGATTCAAACTTTTGTTCGCTTGCTCCAGCTAAGCCATAGCGATCAAGTGCTCTAGCAGATTGTTCCTGTTGCATACCGTTTCGATGTTCATCGCCACGATGCAAAATCTCGATCAAAGTTTTGCCCATTAGTTCAGGGTGATGGTGAGTTTGAGCAAACCAACCTGGACGAATCCGGGCGCCAAGCTTCGCAACTCCGGTATGGGCAACAGGGTCAATCGTGACATCACTGATCGGCAAATGTTCTAACTCAGGATCCGATCCACCGGCAGCAAGTAACCGCAGGAAGTGACTCTTGCCAGAACCATTAGCACCAAGGATTCCTACGCGTTCGCCAAACCAGATCTCAAGATCAAATGGTTCAACTAATCCAGTTAGTGAAAGTTGCTCACAAACCACAGCCCGTTTTCCTGTGCGACCACCCTTGAGGCGCATTTTTACATTTTGTTCAATTGGAATTTCTTGAGGTGGGCCTATCTCTTCGAATTTTTTTAATCGAGTTTGCGCGGCTTGGTAACGCGAAGCCAATCCGTCGTTGAATTTTGCTTTAACTTTGAGCATCTGAACCAGATCTTTAATCTTTTGGTGCTCTTCATCCCAACGACGTCTGAGTTCTTCTAGGCGAGCAAATCGGTCTTTGCGGGCTTGGCCATGCGAGGCGAAGCCGGCGCCGTGAATCCAGACCGAATTTCCAGCATGGCCTAACTCAAGAGTCACAATCTGCTTTGCAGTGTTGGCTAACAACTCGCGATCGTGACTTACATATAAAACGGTCTTCTTGGTTTCATTTAACTGGTCTTCTAGCCACTTCTTGCCCGGAACATCAAGGTAGTTATCAGGCTCATCAAGTAACAGAACTTCTTCTGGGCCACGCAGTAATGCCTCGAGGACTAACCGCTTCTGCTCGCCACCGGAAAGACTGCCGGCGGATCTATGTTGTGCTTGATCAAATTGCAACTGAATTGCAGCCATAGTGCAGACGTCCCAAAGAACTTCGATGTCGTAACCGCCAACATCGGCCCAGTCAGCAATCGCTTGGGCGTAGGCAATTTGATTCTTTTCGCTGTCGTCTTCCATCATGGCTAACTCGGTGGCATCAATTCGAGCTGCTGTTTGAGCAATAGCTGGTGGTGCAACTGTGAGTAGTAAGTCTCGAACCGTGCCGTCGGTCATGTGTCCCACAAACTGACGCATTACGCCCAGTCCACCGGTGCGAGCAATGCTTCCTTCATGCGGTTGTTCGTCACCAGCAATCATTCGCATCAGCGTTGACTTGCCAGCGCCATTTGCTCCTATGAGTGCGACAATCGCTCCTTCACCTACACGGAAGGAAACATCAAGTAACAGAATCCGACCATCAGGTAGTGAATAAGTTACATGCTGGACATCAAGATGCCCCATCGGAATCCCTTACCTGCAAAGTTTCTGCGATCCGCTTGGCATACTCACTTGCATCGGGATACTTAACATCGACCAAAGTAAGGCCCAAGGCAGGAGCTGCGAATACATGAGCTTCCCGCTCCTTGCCAGCCAGATAATTCTCTAGCCAGGCTTTTTCGAATTTGCCTTCACCGATTGCAAGTACTGCGCCAATCAAGCCGCGCACCATTGAATAGCAAAATGCATCTGCTTCTAATTCGACTTTGATTAATCCGTCGGCGGTTTCAGTCCAGTCAAACTTCATCAAAGTTCGAATTGTTGTGGCACCTTCGCGCTTTTTACAAAATGCAGAAAAGTCATGCAGTCCAATTAGAGCTTGGCTGGCATCATTCATTGCTGGAACATCTAGTGGCAGGTAACTGCGATGGGCTCGATCTCGTAACAATGGATTGCGCTGTCCCTGATAAATCAAGTACTCATAACTTCTCGATAACGCTGCAAACCTGGCATCAAAGTCTGGGGTTGTGACTTCGAGTCCCTGGATGGAAATATCTTCCGGCAGGATCGCATTAATTTTGTAAGTCAGATCTTTCATTTCCATTGCATCTGTTTCAGCAATGTCGAAATGAATCACTTGGGCAGTTGCATGCACTCCAGCGTCGGTTCGGCCAGCGCACTGAACAATTACCCGATCGACTCGAAGCAAAGTTGAGATGGCGGTTTCGAGTTCGCCTTGCACAGTGCGACGATCTGGTTGCATTCCCCAGCCAGAAAAATCTTTACCGTCGTATGCAATTTTGCCGCGAATGCGAATGAGCCCCTGCGCTGCGTTAGCAACGAGGGGCTCATTCGATAGAACCATTTAATTACGCTTCGTCAGTTTTTTCTTCCGAATCGGCAGTGTCATCTTCCGATGCAACTGCTTCTTCGGAGGCAGCTTCTTCTTCAATTACTGCAACTTCTTCAACGGCAGCTATTTCTTCAGCTGAGTCCACTACCTCGTCTACTACGGTTTCAGATGGAACATCAATTTCGCCTTCCGATGCAATTACATCTGCGTCGCCTTCCGATTCAACGGCTTCGCCGGAATCGGCAGCATCGGCCTCGACCGCTGGAGCCGCTGCTGCTTCCTTAGCTGCTGCAGCGTCTTTTGCTGCCTTAGCCATTTCGGCTTCCTTTGCTGCCCGACGCGCAACACCTTCAGCAGCGCGAGCTGCATCTAGTGCTTCAACAAGTTCAATCACTGCCATAGGAGCGTTGTCGCCCTTACGTGGACCAATCTTGACGATGCGGGTGTAGCCACCTTCGCGATTTTCGTAGCGTGGACCAATCTCAGCGAAAAGTGTGTGTACTACATCCTTGTTGCGGATGACTGTCAAAACTCGACGACGGGCATGTAGATCGCCCTTCTTTGAGATTGTGATCAATCGCTCGGCAACTGGACGCAGACGACGTGCGCGTGCTTCAGTCGTTGTGATGCGACCATGCTCGAACAACGCAGTTGCGAGGTTAGCCAAGATTAGGCGCTCATGGGCTGGACTTCCGCCCATTCGCTTGCCCTTGGATGGCTGTGGCATGTTTCTCTCCTGTCAATTCGTTACTGGAAACGAGAACTCGTTAGAGCTGCTCGTCCTCAGCGAAACTTTGGTCGTCATCGGCGGTTGTGTCTTCTGCTGCTGCATCATCGGCTACTAATGCAACTGGTGCTGCTTCGGACTGGAAAGTTGCATATGAACCAGCTGGCGCAAATGCTTCTTCTTCGTCTTCGTTGTAATCATCGTCGAATGCCGATGCGTACTGGCTTGGGTCAAATCCTGGAGGTGAATCCTTAAGTGCAATTCCCATGGAAGCTAACTTGTCCTTGACTTCGTCAATTGACTTGGCGCCAAAATTACGGATGTCCATCAAGTCTGCTTCGGAACGTGTGATCAGTTCTCCAACAGTGTGGATTCCTTCACGCTTTAGACAGTTGTATGAACGAACTGTTAGATCAAGTGCTTCAACCGGCATGCTTAGCTGTTCGGCTGCAAACTGATCAGTTACTGATGGACCAATTTCGATACCTTCAGCGTCAACGTTAAGTTCACGAGCTAGACCGAATAGTTCAACAAGTGTTGCTCCAGCAGATGCAATTGCATCGCGCGGTGCGATTGATCCCTTGGTCTCAACATCGATTACAAGTGAGTCGAAGTCAGTGCGCTGTTCTACACGTGTTGCTTCAACCTTGTAAGTAACCTTAAGAACTGGTGAATAGATTGAGTCGATTGGAATTCGCCCAATTTCTCCACCTGAAGCTTTGTTGTTCGCAGCCGAGATGTAACCGCGACCCTGTTCAACAACGATTTCCATGTCTAGCTTGCCCTTGTCGTTCAGGGTAGCTAGGAACAATTCTGGATTGAAGATTTCAACGCCAGCTGGTGGCGCAATGTCAGCAGCTGTTACTGGACCTGGGCCCTGCTTCTTCAAGTACATAGTTACTGGCTCATCGAACTGTGAAGACACAACCAAGTTCTTAAGGTTCAGGATGACTTCTGTGATGTCTTCCTTAACGCCTTCGATGGTGGTGAATTCATGTAGAACGCCATCAAGCTTGATGCTAGTGATTGCTGCACCCGGGATGGATGAAAGCAAAGTACGGCGTAGTGAGTTACCAAGTGTGTAACCAAAACCTGGTTCTAGCGGTGAAAGCACAAAGCGGGAACGAGTTTCGGATAGTACTTCTTCTTTTAGATCTGGGCGGACTGAGATCAGCACAGTTATTTCCTTCCGGCGACGACCACTATTTGAAGTCGCTGTTTGATGGGGATGTTAATTACTTGGAGTAAAGTTCGACGATCAACTGTTCCTGAACTTGAGTGTCAATGACCTCACGTGCAGGTAGGGAGTGGACCAGGATGCGCATGCCAGCTGGAATAACTTCCAACCAAGCAGGAACGGTACGTTCGCCAATTTCTGCGTAAGCAACTTGGAATGGTGTCATTTCAAGTGAGGACTTACGAACTTCAATAACGTCGTTAGGGCTAACGCGGAAAGACGGGATGTCTACCTTCTGACCATTAACAACGATATGTCCGTGACGAACAATCTGACGTGCCATGTCGCGGCTCTTTGCAAAGCCAGCGCGGAACACAACATTGTCCAGACGTGATTCAAGAATGCGAAGTAGGTTTTCACCAGTCTTGCCGTGCTTACGGCTAGCTTCTTCGTAGTATCCGCGGAACTGCTTTTCAAGCACACCGTAAATACGTGCAGTCTTTTGCTTTTCACGCATCTGTAATAAGTACTCGGATTCCTTAGCGCGTCCACGACCATGCTGACCTGGAGGGTAAGGGCGAGATTCCATTGGGCACTTTGGTGAATCACACTTAGAGCCCTTGAGGAACAACTTTGTTTTTTCGCGACGGCAACGCTTGCAATCGGGACCGGTATAACGAGCCATTAGTTTTGTCTCCTAAATTCTTCGTATCAGACGCGGCGACGCTTTGGCGGGCGGCATCCGTTATGAGGGACAGGGGTCATGTCTTGGATCGTTCCGACCTCAAGACCAGAGGCCTGCAGGGAACGGATCGCAGTTTCGCGACCTGAGCCTGGGC
>CANKTT010000026.1 GCA_947486505.1 Actinomycetota bacterium
GCCGCCGATTCGAGTCGGGAAATCTCGACGAGTAATCAGTGATGGAACAACGTTGCCGACTGCAACGCCAAGCCCAATAATTATGGTTCCTAGGTAAAGAACGACTACAAACGGAATCAATCGAAGGTGGCCACCAAGGGCAAGGGCTAGCAAACTCAGTGAGATTGCTTTATTGGGACTAATTCGATGCAGCAACCGAGGGATAAACAGGGCGCCAAGACCAAACATCAAAATCGGAAGTGTGGTTAGTAGCGAACCTGCCGTTGCCGACAAGCCAAATTCCTCGCGGATCTCAGGAAGAACTGGACCCACTGAAGTCGTTAATGGCCGAAGCGTCATTGCAACAAAGAAAAGTGGAAGCGCTTTCATGATGAAATCTTGCTTTTCGACGCTTTGATTTTGTGTCATTCACAACTCCCAACACTTACCAACATAGTGGGCGCTTTAAGCCAGGTGTACTAGGGAGCAAAGAAATGACACCCACCCGTCCGACCTGATTTTCGACCCCACATTCGCCTGCTGGAACTTTCGCAGCGTCAATCGCTACTACTAACCCTCACTGTTGATTTTGACCATCTGGATCAAAGAACAGGCAGGACTTACTTCTAAACCGCACCGTGCTCAACGACCAAAAGTCGTCTTACGTGGACCGCTTTGCCTGCGGCTGGCATCGGCTTGTTGCAAAACAACTTCGAAGAACTGCTTTGCAACGCAATCACGGACCCGGGTGGGTGCCGAGTTACAGGTTATCTGGTTTTGGGAGTGCCACACAAAGCTAATCCAAAGACACGTTGAGCACCAGCGTATTTGAGTGCTCGCGCTGCACTGTTTAAAGTTGCACCTGTTGTTATAACATCGTCGACGATTACCACAGTTCCATTGACGCCTCTGCGCACTCCAAAGGCGCCACTGAGGTTTTCCCGCCTTTGCATCGCCGTTAATCCAACTTGGTCAACAACTTCGCGTCGGAGGAAAAGGTTTGATGCATCCATTTTGAATGACTCGCTATCCTGAATCGCATTTACACAAAGATTGGCAACGGTATCGTAACCACGCTCCCTAATCTTTTGCGGTGAACTTGGAACCGGAATCAAAGTCAAGTCATTGGATTTGAAATGACGATCTAACGTTTTTCGCAATAGCTGTGATAGCAATTGGGTGTACTTAGCTTCACCATTTTTGTAGCAGATTATTGAATCGCGGAGCCAATCCGAATACTCACCGGCACAGAAACACATTTCAATTTCACTTAAATTACTTGCTCTAAACGGTTCTACGCTTTCGATACACGAGGGGCAAAAATCAACACCGAGTCGCGTGCAAATCACGCACCTTGGTGTAAACAATAATTGTTTCAAAATTGACATAGGGCATTGTGCACTGCGTCCTAGAGAGTGCTGAAAAAAGCTGTTTGCATGTTAACAACTTGAGATTGTTAATCTAGCGAGTGAAAAATCCGCCAACGCCAGAAGTAATTTCTGTCCATGACCCAAAACTTTGTTGATAAACCAATTGGTTTGTGCCGTCAATGGCTGAAACAAACAACTTTCCAGTTCCGTCAACCGAGACTTGTTGCGCACCAATTGGCGTGCTTGACAACGTAGACTTCCCGTCCAATAGCGAAACATCGAAAATCAAGTCTGCCTTTGACTCATCTGTGCCGATTGCGGCAATTGACGTAGGTGAACTCCACACGATGTCGCGCACGGAGACGATTGATCGCTCGATTCGATGCAGGCCGATAATCCTAGTTTCATCATTTGATTTAAAGATTGCGCCAACCGCAATTACATCTTGGATTCCATCGGACATAACAACTGCCACTCGAACTCCATCACTTGAGACTGCGACTTGCTTGACTTGATCGCTAGTGCCCAATGTTGAGGCATCAACCAACACTTCGCGCAAAGTACCATCGTTAGAAACTTCACGGACGCCTAATCCAAAGTCTGAGAAATAGATGCTGCCATCTCGATCCCAAGTTGGCTTAGAAATCTGCTCACCTTGCGCAACTAACTTAAAGGTTGATTCTGAAGACTGAACAACTTGTAAGGATTTAAGATCTGCGGTCACGCTTGCTATCCGGGTATCTGCCGCATTTGCTGATGCAAATATCAATGGCGTCATTGATACGTGCTTCAAACTTTCGATACCGTCACCTACCGAGTAGACCTTTTCATTTCTAATCACATTCAAGTTTGTTCGATCGGGATCTGGAAGTACTGAAAAACCCTGCCAATCCAAAATTGTCTGTAGCGAACTAACGTTTGCCAGAGCTAGTGGTTGGCCAGACACTGAAATCTGAACCGCGGAAACGTTCGCTAGTGCACTTAGAGTCCAAACTAATTGCGCCGAAAGCGCACGTCGGGTAACTTCATTCGCTCCCAGAATTTCACTAGAGAGATCAACTTGTGCAATTCCGTCCAGAATTGGCACGGAACCATAAGTCAAAGTAGTTCCAACCGGAAACGCACTGGTGGCAACAGGAGACAAATAAGGCGAAGGGCCATCTAGTAGGGAGCGAACTAATGAAGTTGCTGCACCTGAATTACTAACTGGTACTAACAAGCTGTCTGTGACTAAAGAGGATAACTCTGTATTGAAGAAATAGATTGGGAAACTGCGAAATGAGCGGTCAACGTCTCCACTTGAAAGCAAAATTCCATCACTTAAGTTTGAAATTCTCCATTGACCACCGGAGTTTTGTTCTAAATCAAAAGATTTAGAAATCTCGGCACCAGGATCGCCTACTTGAAATCTTCCCAAATCTGAAATTGTGCCGAGCTTAACGGCACCTACGGTAATCGTGTTTGAATCTTCTGTTGTTTCAACTGTGGATGCTTCGTAAATCTCAATACCCGTCAGCGGATTCCAATTCTCAGCAGATTCAATCGCTATGTATTGACGTGCGATTTCATAGTTTTCGGATGGATCTGCGCAGGCGTCTAAAAATCCTCGAACAATTTCAGCGGGAGTCATGTTCAAGCTAGGTGGTCGAGCAATAACTCTTACGAACTGGGTTGACGTGTCTTCAGAGATCTCTTCTCCGTAATACACCTGGCTTGAAGTTGGGATTCCCGCACAACCTGAGAGCGATAGCGTGCCCAGTAAAATTCCAATAATCAACTTTGATCTCACGGCGCACCCGCTGAGATTGCCACATTGGTGATTTCGCCGAGCTCCAGACGAGGCAAGGTTAAAACGAATTGCGCTCCTTCATTTGGCGCACCCCAGACATCGATGATGCCTCCATGAAGTGCAGCATCTTCAGCTGAAATGGAAAGCCCTAGACCAGTACCTCCAAGAGTGCGTTGGCGCGCGGGATCAGCTCGCCAAAAGCGACCAAACACTCTCGATAGATCTTCTATCGCTATTCCTTGACCCCGATCTCGTACCGAAATTGATACACAGGTTTCATTTCCAACGATGTCCACTTCAACTTGCGTTCCATCACAGTGTTCAATCGCATTCACAATTAGATTTCTAATAATGCGCGAAACTCTTCGTTTGTCTGCAGTAACAGTCGGATTTCCGGAGCTGGAAAACTTGAAACTTGTTGAGTACTCAGTCGCAATCTCACTGTTATCGCTAAGAATTGTTTGCGTAATCGTGGATAAGTTAACGTTCGCACTTTCTAGCGGCGATGCGCCAGCGTCAATTTTGCTCATTTCCAATAAGTCACTTAACAAGAGATCGAATCTATCGACCTGATTTCTGAGTAATTCCGCAGAACGTGCCATGTCAGGATCGAAATCGGCCCGCGCGTTGTAAATCATTTCGCTTGCCATTCGCACCGTGGTTAACGGAGTGCGCAGTTCATGGGATACATCAGATACAAACTGTTGCTGGAGCTGTGACAAGGATTCAAGTCGGATGATTTGGCTTTGCAGGCTAGAGGCCATTTCATTAAAGGATCCTGCCAGCCTGGCAATGTCATCTTCACCCTTAACTTGCATCCTTCGATCTAAATCACCTGATGCAATTTGAACTGCAATCCCTGCTGCTTCTCTTACTGGGTCGGTAACTCGAGCAGTTACAAACCATGCCAGCACCATCAAGCTCACCAGGAGAATGATTCCAGTCGCTGCCACACCTTGATTGACGAGGTCTATTGTGCGCTGCTCATTACTCAACGGAAACAATAAATACAGTTCGTAGGCTCCTACCCGAGGAATCGAAACGGGTGAACCAACAACAAGGCCTTGGGTGGTAACGCCACCTTCATATATCAAGTTGGAGTAGGCCCAGGCTTGACGATCCCGCTCTCTAACCGCAGCTCTCAATTCCAGTGGAATGGAACTTTCGGAAATCAATTTGGTTCCGCGTTCGGGGACTCCTACCAAATCTGGATCACTCAAAAACAATGCGTCATAAATACCTGGAGATCCTGCGCGAACTGCAAGTGCAGTGATCACCGAATCGACAAGTCGAGTGTTGTTTGGCGCCACTAATCCAACATCCGCTGCATCAACTAAACGTTGAACTTCGAGTCGCGCTGCAGTTGCTTCTGCCAAAGCGCTCTGTTGCTTTGCTTCAAGCAATCCTGAGGTAACTTGATTAACAAGTAGGACGCCTACGATACTCAGTACTGAAGCCGAGACAACAAAAGTCAGAATAAGCAAGCGAAGTTGAAGATTTCTTCGTAACAGGCTTCTAATTGAGTTCTTTTCTTGAGCCACTGCGCTCACCGTTTAAGCTCGCCCTGCTTTATATCCAACGCCTCGAACTGTAACAACAATTTCAGGGTTCTCTGGATCAATTTCAATTTTCGCGCGAAGTCTCTGCACATGCACGTTCACCAGCCTGGTATCAGCGGCATGCTGGTATTCCCAGACATCCTCCAACAACACCTCGCGCGAGAACACCTGCCAAGGTCGCTTAGCAAGTGTGACTAGAAGTTTAAACTCCAAGACAGTTAGCGGAATATTCACATCTCCACGTTTAACGCTATGTCCCGCTACATCTATAACTAGATCGCCAACTGCAATTTCATTATCTGCCGGGGATTCAATTCCCCTTAAGCGAGCTCGAATTCGAGCAATCAATTCTTCGTTCTTGATTGGCTTAACTATATAGTCATCCGCTCCAGCTTCTAATCCGGTAACGACATCGCTGGTATCACTTCGTGCTGTCAGCATCACAATTGGTACACCACTTGTCTCGCGTATTGCGCGACAAATTTCTACACCGTCTCTACCTGGAAGCATCAAGTCAAGTAGTACTAGATCTGGATTTACTACTTGAAATGCGTTTAATCCTTGATTTCCATCTGCGCAATAAGAAACTTCAAAGCCTTCAGCGCGCAACAAAATGCCGACAATCTCAGCAATTGATTGGTCGTCTTCAATGACCAAGATGCGCTGACTCATTTCGGCTCTCCTCTTCAAGACATTTGACTGCAAATTTACCTCACGAATGAGATCCATTGGTACCGATTGCACTAATGGTTGGAAACGTTGGCTAATCTAGAGACGTGCAAATCAGCGGCTTCCTTACCAACATGCGAAAAGAGCTAGGTAAATTCGGCGTTATCGGTTTGGTTGCTTATGTAATTGACCTGACAGTTTTCAACCTATTGAGATTTGCAGGAGGTGAGGGGCCACTTTTCGACAAGCCCTTAACTGCGAAGGTGATTAGCGTTTTAGTCGCTACTACTTTTGCCTACTTCGGAAATCGACACTGGACTTTCAGAGATCGCACTCGCTTATCGTTCCGACGAGAATACACACTGTTTTTTGTTTTCAATGCCGTTGGGATGATAATTTCACTTTCCTGTCTCTGGATAAGTCATTATTTGCTTGGGTTTAAAAGTGCACTCGCCGACAACATAAGCGCGAATGTAATTGGGCTTGTATTAGGAACAGTCTTTAGATTTTGGGGCTACCACACTTGGGTCTTTCCGAACGACGTATCGAGCGTCGAGCAAAATAATTAACCCTGTTTATCGAAAGCTGAACCAGCTGAAACCAAGAAGATTCCAAAAATTGCAGGCTTTAGACTCCGTAGCTCTAGCCGGCCACCATCAGATGCAACTTGGCTTCGCGCCCAAGCTAGACCCAGGCCCGTACCACCCGTAGTTGTACCTTGTGTCATCAACGCGCTTTCAACATCTTGGGAAACTCCAATTCCCTCATCCTCAATTTCAATCAAAGTCCAAGACTGTAAATCCCGTGCCGAAATCTTGATCGTGCCACCACCGTGCTGGAGTGAATTTTCAATGAGCACTGAGAGTACAAGTTCTTGAACTTCTGGAGTTCCCAATGCTGTTAAACCAGGTGCACACTTTACGATGATTTCGCGACCAGCGGACTCAATCCTGGTTTGCCAACGTCCGCTGACATTCGCGAGTAAGTCAGGTATGTCGATTTCAGTTAAATCTCGATCTGTGGTGGATCTCCAGGTAGTAAGAAGACCTTCCACTAACTTAACGAGTCGATCAACTTGTCCAAGTGCAGCAGTTGCATCCTCATGGACATTGGTGTCTTTCGTATCTTTCGATATCTGCTCCAAACGCAGTGACAACGCCGTTAAGGGCGACCGCAATTGATGGGAGACATCGGCCGCAAGCGTGCGTTCGGCATCAAGCCGACGTTGTGCATCAGTTGCCGCCGAGTAAAGATTATTGATGGTGAGATCTAATTCGGGCATTCCAGTTTCTTCAGGTGGCATTACTGTTCGACCAGATGTTATCAAGTTGATTTGATTAAGCAGTGAATCAAATGGGCGAACCGTTGCTTTTGCCAACCCTTGTGAAACCAGGACAACAAGTGTTGCTATCAGCCCAACAATGGCTTGGACGCCAAAACTCACTGGTGAAGAGTTTGAAAACCAGGCACTTGAATTTGTAGCTTGATTCGAATCTAAGAACCAAAGGTTTGCTACAACCGCTAGCAAAACAACCAAAGGAAGTATTGCAATCACAAAAAATCTAAACAACCTTTGCTGCATGCCTAAGTCCGATCAAATCTAAACCCAAGCCCACGGATCGTAGAAATGTGTTCGCCTTCTTCCCCAAGTTTTCGACGTAACGCAGAAACGTGCATATCTAGATTCTTGGTAGATCCAGACCAGTCCGTGTTCCAAACATCCCGCAAAATTTGTTGACGGCTGACTACCCGCCCTGAGTTTCGCATTAAGAGTTCTAGCAATTGATATTCGGTCGAAGTTAATGACACCTCGACTTGGTTGCAAGTACAGGTATGCGCCTCAGTATTGATGACTATGCCATTCCCAATCAGTTCAGTTACGTCGTGACCTTCGACTCGTCGCATTAAAGCGCGCAATCTAGCTAGCAATTCTGTTGACCTAAATGGCTTCATAATGTAATCGTCTGCACCAGCGTCTAGGCCTACAACTAAGTCCAGTTCTGAGGTTCGAGCAGTGAGAATCAAAATTGGCATGTCGAATTTCTGGGCGCGTAGATTTCGGCAAACATCTAGGCCATCCATATTTGGAAGCCCTAGATCCAGAATCATCATGTCTGGTTTTGTTGTTTTAGCTTTTTCGAGTGCGGCTAATCCATCGCTAACAAGAGCCACTGAATATCCATCAGCTTGAAGTGTGCGCACAAGCGGTCCGGCGATCTCAAGATCGTCTTCGGCTACCAGTATCCGCGTCACACTTTGCAGTTTAGTGTCCTAGGACAAGGTTGGTCTTACTTGTATGACGTCACCTGAAGTTATCTCGACTAATCCATTGTCGGTTTCAAGAAGAAGTTCACCTGATTGCAATACATTTAGGGCTAATCCAGTAATTGTCGATTCTGTTTTGCGCGCAACGGTAACTTGAGTTCCAATCGTTGAGCTTTCCTGAACGTAAAGTGGCACCCAATCGCGCGACTCTAATTCAGTTACTTTTTCAATTTGAAAGATTATGGCTGCAATCAAAGCTTCGCGAGAAACTTGGATATCTATAAGCCTGAGTGAAGTTGCATTTTCAGCAGGGAGTTCGTCTTCCATTAGATCTACATTGATTCCGATTCCAACCACAACGTGCTCATCTTGGCGCTGAACCAAAATTCCACCAAGCTTGAGTAGCGCTCCGGATTTCATTTCAATCATCAAATCATTTGGCCACTTTAACTTGGAATTCGCACCAAATTCTTTCAAGCATTTGTTTGCAGCCAGACCAACAAGTAGTGGGATGGCAGAAATTTCGCAGTTAAAAAACTTCGTTGGGACTGCAATGCTAAGTGCGACTCCAGCTCCGAAAGGGCTATGCCATTCCCGTTGTAACCGGCCACGCCCCTTCAATTGTTCGTCTGCGGTAATTGAGAAAACGGAATTGCTGGTGGCATTGGATAACTGCGAGATGGCTAGGTCATTAGTTGACTCAACCTGGGCAAAGACCTTGATATCGAGCCATTTCGAGGATGTCTTGGCTAACTCACTTAATATGAGAGAAGGATCAAGCGCTGGACGCCCGCGTTTCACATCTTTTTTATCCACATCGCTAGGGTAGGCGAAGGACTAGTACGGAGGAACACGTGAGCGCCGAAACCGCCAACAATGGGATCGACATCCATACAACTGCAGGAAAGATTGCAGATCTAGAGGCCCGGCGCAATGATGCTGCTAATCGCCGTTCTGAAGCGGTAGATAAGCAGCACGCACGAGGCAAGCTAACCGCTATGGAGCGCATCGAACGCCTTCTGGATGAAGGTTCTTTCCAGCAAATCGATGGCTTAGCACGACACCGTTCACATAACTTTGGCATGGAAAAATCCCGTCCATATGGTGATGGCGTAATCACAGGATATGGAACTATCGATGGCCGCCAAGTTTGCGTGTTTGCGCAAGACTTCACAGTTTTTGGTGGCTCACTTGGCGAAGTCTTCGGTGAAAAGATTTGCAAGGTTATGGATTTAGCGCTTAAGACTGGTGTGCCAATGATTGGAATTAACGATTCAGGTGGTGCGCGAATTCAAGAAGGTGTGGTTTCCCTCGGACTGTACGGCGAAATCTTCAAGCGCAATGCACACGCATCTGGCGTGATTCCACAAATTTCTCTCGTTCTTGGCCCGTGTGCTGGTGGCGCGGTTTACTCCCCTGCCTTAACTGACTTCATCGTAATGGTTGATCAAACCTCACATATGTTCATTACCGGTCCAGAAGTTATCAAGACAGTTACTGGCGAAGAAGTTGCATTTGAAGATTTAGGTGGCGCTCGTACCCATAACACCAAATCTGGTGTTGCTCACTACATGGCATCGGATGAAGATGATGCGCTGGAATACGTAAAGAACCTTTTGTCCTTCCTGCCTAGCAACAACATGGATGAAGTTCCTTTCTTGGATGTAGAAGCGGATTTAGAAATTTCAGAAACCGATTTAATGTTGGACACAATCATTCCTGATTCCCCTAATCAGCCGTATGACATGCACAAGGTCATCGAGACCATTGTTGATGATGGTGAGTTCTTGGAAACTCAAGCACTTTTCGCACCAAACATCATTTGTGGTTATGGCCGCGTTGAAGGCAGGCCAGTTGGTGTTGTAGCTAGTCAGCCGATGCAATTTGCTGGAACTCTAGACATTGATGCAAGTGAAAAAGCTGCTCGCTTTGTTAGAACCTGTGATGCCTTCAACGTTCCAGTTATCACTTTGGTTGATGTGCCAGGATTCTTGCCGGGAACGGATCAAGAATGGCAAGGCATTATTCGCCGCGGTGCGAAACTTCTTTATGCATATGCAGAAGCAACCGTTCCGCTGGTGACAATCATTACTCGCAAGGCATACGGTGGCGCATACGACGTCATGGGTTCAAAGCATTTGGGTGCGGACATCAACTTGGCATGGCCAAGCGCCCAGATTGCTGTGATGGGTGCGCAGGGTGCAGTGAATGTTCTTTACCGCAAGGAATTAGCTGATGCTAAGGATCCTGAAACTGAGCGCGCAAAGTTACTTCAGGAATACGACGATAAGTTTGCCAATCCTTACATTGCCGCTGAGCGCGGATACATAGACCGAGTAATCGTGCCAAGTGAAACTCGCGTTATGGTAATCCGGGCGCTTCGTTCCTTGCGTGGCAAGCGTCAGATTTTGCCTCCTAAGAAGCATGGAAACATTCCACTGTGAGTCAAGAAATTCGAGTTGTACGTGGCCAGCCGACAGATGAAGAGTTGGCTGCAGTACTCATGGTGATTACAGCCCAGGCGTCGGCTTCAAGTTTGGCAGCAAAGCGATCGCAGCTTCGTCCGGAATGGAATGCAGCGCATCGCAGCGTTCGTAAATCCTTCGAACATGGCGCTGGTACTTGGCGTCGTTCCGCACTTCCCCATCCGTACTAAATCTTTTAAGCGATAGTAGATAAATGTCTCGCACTGTTTTACTTGCCTCAGCATCAACTTCCCGCTACTCACTTCTGGTGAATGCTGGAATCACTCCTCTAGTTCAAGTTAGTCATGTGGACGAAGATGCCATCGCAACTCAGTTGAGTCCGATCTCAACTGCAGATCTTTGTGTTGCTCTAGCAACCGCCAAAGGTGAGGCAGTTGTGCAAGACATCACCATTACCGAGAATAGAAATCTTTTGGTTATCGCTGCGGATTCCATGTTGGAATTTGAAGGTGAATCATTTGGTAAGCCGCACAGTCCAGACGTTGCAATCGCGCGCTGGCAAGCTATTCGTGGAAAATCTGGCTACCTTCATACTGGGCATTGGATTACGGATTTAGTTAGTGGTCAGACTAGAAGCGGCGTTGCAGGCGCCAAAGTTGAATTTGCAGATATCTCGGATGCTGAGATCAATGCCTACGTGAAAAGTGGTGAGCCGCTTTCAGTAGCAGGTGGATTCACTCATGAAGGAAAGTCTGCAGCATTCATAACCAAAATGACTGGTGATAGCCCAGCCGTTGGCGGAATATCCTTAGCGTTACTTCGGGAATTCACTAAGGATATGAGTATTGAGTGGACTGATCTTTGGGACTAATAGACTTAAGGCACCAAAGGCATTCGTAGGAGTTCGTGTGGGCAAGAGTCGCAAGATTGAAAAAGTTCTAATCGCTAATCGCGGCGAAATTGCTATTAGAGTTGCGCGGGCTTGCGCCGACTCGGGCATCGCAAGCGTTGCAGTTTATGCCGAACCTGATCGCGATGCCCAGCATGTAAAGGCTGCTGATGAAGCTTTCGCACTTGGCGGTAGCACTGCTGCTGAAAGCTACCTGGTAATTGAAAAACTCATTGATGCTGCTAAGAAATCTGGAGCAAATGCCGTTCATCCAGGGTACGGATTCTTATCTGAGAATGCCGAATTTGCTCAAGCGGTAATTGATGCAGGTTTGATTTGGATTGGCCCACCACCACAAGCGATTCGTGATCTAGGCGACAAAGTTTCAGCCCGACACATTGCGGCGCGAGCAGGCGCTCCGCAGGTTCAAGGCACTCCTGATCCGGTTAAAGACAGCAAAGAAGTTGTTGAATTTGCAAAGAAGCATGGTCTTCCGATTGCAATAAAGGCGGCATTCGGTGGTGGTGGTCGCGGACTTAAGGTGGCCCGCAACCTAGAGGAAATTCCAGAACTTTTTGATTCTGCCGTTCGTGAAGCAGTTGCTGCGTTCGGTCGCGGCGAATGTTTCGTGGAACGTTACCTTGATAATCCTCGACACGTCGAGACCCAGTGTTTAGCTGACGAACACGGCAACGTCGTCATCGTTTCTACTCGTGACTGCTCGCTGCAGCGTCGCCACCAAAAACTTGTTGAAGAAGCTCCTGCACCTTTCTTGTCTCAAGCACAGATTGATGAGCTATACAAATCAAGTAAAGCCATCATGAAGGAAGCCAAATACGTTGGTGCTGGAACATGTGAATTCTTGATTGGCCTAGATGGCACAATCTCGTTCTTAGAAGTTAATACTCGCCTCCAGGTTGAACATCCAGTTTCTGAAGAAGTTGCCGGAATCGACTTAGTTCGGGAACAGTTCCGCATCGCCCAAGGTGAAGCGCTTGGATACAGCGATCCTGAGTTGCGCGGCCACTCAATTGAATTCCGAATCAATGGCGAAGATCCAGGTCGTGGTTTCTTGCCAGCACCTGGTTCACTAACCGTTTGGAATCCGCCAAGCGGTCCTGGAGTTCGACTTGACGCAGGTTTTGCTAAGGGTGATGTTATCGGTGGCAACTTTGACTCACTCTTGGCAAAGTTAATTGTCACGGGACGCAACCGACAGGAAGCACTGGAGCGCTCTCGCAGAGCTCTGGCTGAGTTTGAAATTGATGGCATTGCTACTGCGCTAACTTTCCACCGCGCAGTCGTAAGTGATCCAGCATTTGCACCAGCAGATGCTGCTACTCCATTTTCAGTCCACACTCGCTGGATCGAAACTGAATTTAACAACACGATTCCAGCCTTCTCAGGTGGTGCCGGCGAGCTTGCTGAGCCTGAAATTCGAAACCCAATCACGGTTGAAGTTAATGGCCGACGTATCGAGGTTGTGCTACCTGGTGACATGTCTATTGGATCAAGCGGCAGCGCCAAAAAGTCAGCTCGCAAGATCGGCAAGAAGTCTGGCGCTGCAGGAAGTGGAGATGCTGTTGTAGCTCCGATGCAGGGCACTATCGTCAAGATTGCAGTTACCGAAGGTCAAGAAGTTGCCCAAGGCGACCTCGTCGTGGTTCTTGAAGCAATGAAGATGGAGCAGCCATTAACTGCGCACAAAGCTGGAATTGTTACTGGTCTAAACGCAGAAGTTGGAACTACGGTCCCAACCGGCACTGAGCTCATGGAGATCAAGTAAAGCTTGATCAATACTTATGGAAATCAAGTAAAACTTAATTCAATTTTTGAGTTTGATGTAACTGCCGAGCGGCTTCAGCGATCGAGCCGGACAGCGACGGATAGACCGTAATGGTCTGTGACATCTGATCAACTGTAAGTCTGTGCTCAACTGCAAGTGCTATTGGGAAAATCAGTTCACTTGCCTTTGGAGCCACAACAACGCCACCCACTATGACACCAGTGTCTGGACGACAAAAAATCTTTACAAACCCTTCCGAGATTCCCTGCATCTTTGCTCTGGCATTTGTAGCTAGTGGAAGATTGAAAACGTTAGCGATTTCTGTTCCAGAATCGACATCAGCTTGACTAACACCTACCGTAGCAATTTCTGGATCTGTGAAGACATTGCTTGTAACCGTTTCAAGATTTAGTGGATGTACGGCATCTCCCAATGCATGCCACATTGCAATGCGACCCTGCATTGCGGCAACTGATGCCAACATCAAAATACCTGTGCAGTCTCCGGCTGCATAAACGCCTTTGACGCTAGTTCGGGAAACTTTGTCCACTTCGATAAAGCCAGCGTCGTTTGTCTTAATGCCAACTTGATCCAATCCAAGGCCTTCAGTATTAGGCAAGGAGCCAACTGCCATTAGGCAATGTGATCCAGTAATAACTTCACCGGTTGCTAGCTTTACTGCCACACCGGTATCCGTGCGGGTTACTTGTTCTGCCCGACTGTGTGCCAGAATTTTCATTCCTCGGTTCACAAAAACGTCTTGAACCACTTTTCCAGCTTCAGAATCTTTACTCGGTAACACCTGATCTCGCGATGAAACTAGAGTCACTTGGGAACCTAGCGCTTGATACGCACCGGCAAACTCCGCACCGGTAACACCCGAACCAACAACTATTAGATCCGACGGTAACTCGGTAAATTCATAAAGTTGCTTCCAGTTCAATATCCGCACACCATCAACAACTGCGCTGGATAGTTCTCTAGGTCGCGCCCCGGTAGCCAGCAAAACTACATCAGCAACTAGGTTCAATTCGCTGCCGTCTACTAGTTTGGCTTTTACATTTTCTGCATCAGCTAACTCAGCTGTTCCGGCGAGAACTTTGACACCTTGCGATTGCAATCTCTGATAGATGTCTGAACTTTGGGTGGCTGCCCACTTTTTCAATCTGGAATTCACTTCAGCGATGTCAATTGTCACGTTTGTTGCATGAACACCAATCGCTGCGCTGCCTTTGGAATCCGTGGTAGCTTCCGCTACTGCAATAAGAGATTTACTTGGCACTACATCGGTTAACACCGCGGCGCCACCAATTCCATCGCGCTCAATCAATGTCACAGTTGCACCTAATTGCGCAGCCACTAGAGCAGCCTCATACCCACCAGGGCCGCCGCCAATTATTACAACATGTGTCACAGGTCTATTCTCTCGCAATTAGATGTTTGTGAAAACTTCCTTAACCATGTCCATCGTGGTGCCTGGGTGTACAAACGCAAACCGACCGACTGTCTCGCCTTGCCATGAGGTTGGCGTCACAAATGCGGTCTGTGATTCGATTAATCGGTCTTGAAGGTCACGATAATCTTTGGCATCCCAGTCAATTCGGCGCCATAAAACCACGGACAGTGATGGCTCAATTACTAGTTCCAAGTTTTTGTCAGCCCTGATGTATTCGGCCACTTCATTAGTTAGCGAAATTGAGGCCTCAACTGCATCACGGTATGCGTCAGTTCCGTTTACAACGACTGAGAACCAAAGTGGTAGCCCCCTGGCTCGACGTGTTAAGTGATACGCCAGGTCTGTTGGGTTTATCAGCGAGTCATCTTCATGCAAAACATCCAAATAGGAGGCATCTTGAGTGTGAACTGAAGCAGCCAATTTTGGATTCTTGTAAAGGATTGCTGCCACATCAAATGGCGAGAACCACCATTTATGTGGATCCATTGTGATTGAGTCTGCATTTTCAATGCCAGCAAATTGGCTGCGCACGGATGGAGCTAGCAATCCAGCGCCACCATATGCAGCATCAACGTGGAACCACATGCCATGTTCACGAGCTACTTCGCTAATGCCAGCAAGGTCATCAATAATCCCAGCGTTCGTCGTGCCAGCGGTAGCAACTACGCCAACTACTGGTGCGTCGTTTTCAGTAACTTCAGAAAGCGCCCGCTCCAAATCTTCCTTTGTCATTGCAAAGCCAGAAGTCTTGACTATGAGCGGTTCAACATCCAAAATTCCCAA
>CANKTT010000027.1 GCA_947486505.1 Actinomycetota bacterium
CAAGCAGATGACAATGTGCCAAAAGGCACGATCATCGGTCAGGATCCAGCTCCTGGAGAACTGCTTGAAGCAGGACAAGCGGTTAACTTAATTGTTTCCGCCGGAAAAGATCAAGTACCAGTACCTGAATTGACCAATCTTCCATCCATTGATGATGCGCGCCTGGTTCTGACCGAAGCAAAACTGCTTCTTGGGCGAGTGACGCCTACGGATAGCGATCAACCAGAAGGTACTGTCTTAGAACAAGATCCAGTCGCCAACGTTGTTGTAGACATTGGGACCTTAGTGAACGTTAAGGTATCGAATGGCAAGATTCCAACACCAAACGTGGTTGGTAAGAATGAAACTCAGGCTAAAAACACGTTGCTGAACGCAGGCTTCTTGGTGGACGTAGTGAACCAAGCAGATGCAACAGTAGCGCCGGGAACTGTTCTATCCCAGTCTCCCGAACCAGATCAGCTTGCACTTAAGGGATCTATCGTGACGCTGACAGTGGCATCAGCTCCTGTCACAGTTCTGTGTCCAAATGGTTTACCAGTTCCTGCCAGCGGGATTTGTCCATCACCAACACCGACGCCCACTCCAAAGCCATCCATAACGGCATCACCAACACCGACACCGACGCTCTAGCTCACTTAGGTTTTAATCGTGACTCGGATTTTGGTGATCGATAATTACGACAGTTTTGTGTTTAACATTGTCCAATACCTGGCTCAACTCGGTGCCAAAGTAGATGTTAAGCGAAATGACGAAGTTACTGTCGAGCAAGCACGGGAATACGACGGTGTATTACTCTCACCTGGCCCGGGAACTCCAGCAGATGCTGGTGTATGTATCAAAATTGTAAAAGAATTAGGCGGACAGGTTCCCATTTTCGGAGTCTGCCTTGGTCACCAAGCAATTGCGGAAGCATTTGGCGCAACAGTTTCTCGGGCGCCAGAGTTGTTGCATGGTAAAACGTCGCAAGTTTTTCATCACAATCAAGGTGTGCTTGCAGATTTACCTTCACCATTTACAGCAACTCGATACCACTCACTCGCGGTGGAAAGGGATACCGTTCCTGCAGTCTTGGAAGTAACAAGTGAAACTGAAGATGGCGTGATCATGTCACTTCGACACAAAACGTTTGATATCGAGGGTGTGCAATTTCATCCTGAGTCGGTCTTAACAGAAGGCGGCCACAAGATGTTGGCTGAGTGGTTAGTTCGATGTGGCGATCTGGACGCTCGAAACTTGGCGCATGGCTTGCAACCGGTTATCCCAAACCACAGTTAACAGTTAGATCTGCTTCAGCTTAGTTCGATTGAGCCTTCCCAAGCTGGGATCGTAACCTGATTCAATATCGAAACGTCCCAACCAAGATTTAACCGCTCTACATATTCTCGATAGAGCGATACTCCCGGCTCATCCTTTAGCGCTTGTTGTAACTCTGAGGTGTTACCGATTGCAGTCACAATGAAGGGCGGTGAGTAGACCTGACCTTGCAAAAGCAAGGTGTTGCCAACACATCGAATTGCTGACGTGCTAATGATTCGCTGATCCATAACTTGGACTGCCGTTGCACCACCTCGCCACATAGCGTTTACGACTGCCTGAACATCTTGTTGATGAACCACCAAGTCATCAGGTGCAACCCCGTCCGGAAGTGGTACGCCAAGTTCCCGCGGAGCATCATCCAGCGAGATTCGAAGGGCCGATCCAGAAACTGGGGTCAGACCAGTAGCTTGTTCAAGTTGGCTGATTTGTGAACTTAATGCGGGATCCACTTTGGTAATTGATAGGTCATTTACCTCGGTGGCCAAGGTATCAACTTTGGACTGTAATACTCCGACTTTGTTTGCTCGATCTAGGACCAAACTTCGCAGATCTTCAAGTCCGCCGGTGCGTAAATTGGTACCATCAGCGGTAATTCCACTGGCTACGAAAAGAAAACCGGCTAGAGCAGCCGCTCCAGTGACCAGGCCGGTTTTAGTTCGCCGCGACAGGTTGCTCATGTACTTATCCACAGGTTTATCCACCGCTGGGGAGGAATTACACCGATGTCATTTACTTCCAGCGTGTCGCTAAGGCAAAGCCAATGCCGATAAAGGCAAAGCCAATAACAACGTTGGTTAGGTTGCCAAAATCAGACATTAGTGGCACTTGACTGCCAATTAAATAGAAGACCACTATCCACAACAGTCCCAGGATGAACATTGTTACCATAGCTGGCGCAAGCCAAACTGGATTTCCGATTTTAAATGACTCTGGCGCCTTGGCCGGTGGTGGCGTGTAGGCGGGTTCCTTTGACTTTCGTAATTTTGACTTAGGCATAACTAAACCTTACCTGTATTTTTCAAGTGCACTGCAATATCTTCCACCTAGGATTTTAAAGCGGTGAAATGGGCAAAACTAATGAATTCAAGGCGCCAGCGGAATTTATAGTCCGAGCAAACTAGACACTTGGGTGTTTCTGGCGAAGGTAGCGAGAACCAAAACTGCAAAAATTCCAGCTAACCCAACCCGATGAATTTGGTCGCGATTGAGTCGGGTGCCCTTGGTATAGACATAGGCAACAGCAGCACCCGTGACTGCCCCACCAAAGTGGGCACGCCAATCGATGCCGGGTTGCAAGAATCCGATCACGACGTTAATCCCAAGCAATACCACTAGCTGCGAAACGTCGGTACGCATTTCGCGGCCAATTACAATCGTCGCCGTGATTAATCCAAAGATTGCACCGCTGGCACCTACTGAAACTGTATTCAGGTCCGAGAACCAATAGGAGGCTACTGAGCCGCCAAGCGCTGACAAAACATAAAGCGCAGCAAATCTCATGTGCCCGAGTGATCGCTCTAATTGCGGACCTAGCCAGTACAGCGCATACATGTTGAATAGCAAGTGCAGGATGCTGCCGTGTAACAAGGTGGAAGTGAATAATCGCCACCACTCTCCCTGTGCGATTGCTGCCGGAATCATTCCAAAGCTAATGGCAAAACTTCTAGTACCACCGAGTAGTAGTGAAAGCATGAAGGTGCTGACGCAAGTAATCAAGATAGCGCGCGTAACTTTTGGAACCGAATTAAACGATCCCCCAAATCTAGTTTTGGGTAATGCAACTTGCGCAGCGGCAACACATTCTGGGCACTGGAATCCCACGGGGGCGCTGATCATGCAGTCTGGACAAATCGTGCGGTCACAGCGACCGCACGATACATAGGCCTCGCTATCGGTATGTCTAAAACAGGTTTTGCTCACGCTTAACCTCGAGAAACAGTAACGCTTTCGATTACCACGTCATTAACTGGACGATCCATTTGTCCAGTTGGCACATTTGCAATCGCGTCGACAACATCGCGACCCGCTTGATCTGCGACTTCGCCAAAGATTGTGTGTTTAAAGTTCAGCCATGTTGTTGGTGCAACCGTGATGAAGAATTGGGAACCGTTTGTATTTGGTCCAGCATTTGCCATCGCTAGCAGGTAAGGGCGATCAAAGACTAATTCTGGATGTGGTTCGTCTTCAAATTTGAAACCAGGACCTCCGGTGCCTTGACCGAGTGGGTCTCCAGCTTGGATCATGAAGCCAGGAATGATGCGGTGGAAAATGGTTCCGTTGTAAAGCGGATCATTTGATTTTTGACCAGTTGCTGGGTGTGTCCATTCAACTGAGCCATCGGCTAAACCAAGAATGTTTTTAACGGTCTTTGGTGCGTGATTGTCAAAGATATTAATGTTGATATCACCGTGATTTGTATGAAAAGTCATTGTTGAAGTCATGGCATAAGTCTCGCACATCTTTAGGCATCGAGCGAGTACAAATTTCCCAAGCTATTAACAGTCGTGACAAAAAGAATGCCCACGAAAAATCGTGGGCATTCTTAGTTAAGGTTTGTTACTTCTTGCTGCCTCGTACGTCAAGAACAACATTGGCCAAAACATCTGCATGTAGGCGAACTGTAATTTCGTGACGACCGGCTGTCTTGATTGGCGAGGCAAGAACAATCTTGCGCTTGTCAACGTCTACAACTCGAATGGATGAGGCAATGTCTCCAACGGTGACTGAGCCGAATAGTCGACCTTCGCTACCGGCACGAGCTGAAATCACAATTGGAGTGGCTTCAAGAGCTGCTTTGATTTCCAATGCGTGATCTAGATCGCGAACCGAACGCTTGTTCCGAGCACGCTTGATCTGAGTAACCTGCTTTTCGCCACCGCGAGTCCATGCTGTAGCAAGACCCTGTGGGACTAGAAAGTTACGGCCAAATCCTGGCTTTACATCTACTACGTCGCCCGCACTACCAAGGCCGGTGACTTCTTGAGTCAAAATAAGTTTCATAAGTCATCTCTCCTTATCGTGCTGTCGAAGTGTATGGAAGTAGTGCGATCTCGCGGGCATTCTTTACCGCGTTTGCAATATCGCGCTGATGTTGAGTGCAGTTGCCTGTTATTCGACGAGCGCGAATCTTGCCGCGATCGGAAATGAACTTGCGCAAGGTTGGGATGTCTTTGTAGTCAATTGCTGCAGCATTTTTACCGCAGAATGCACAAACTTTCGGCTTGAATTTCTTAATTGGTGGCTTAGCCATTGTGGTGCTCCTCTGGAAGCCCGGTTCTATCCGGAATGGTTGTTCAACAAGTGTTGAGTTGGATGGGATCGTTCGTTAGAACGGAGGTTCGTCTCCTGCAGCCGCAGGTGCGGCCCAAGGATCTTCAGATGGTGTCGCGCCGCCGCCGTTGTAGCCGCTGTCGGTACGTGCTACCCGGCTAACTTTTGCAGTGGCATTGCGAAGAGCTGGACCGACGTCATCAACGTCCATTTCAACTACGGTGCGCTTTTCGCCTTCCTTAGTTTCATATGAACGCTGCTTCAAGCGGCCGGTAACTAGAACGCGAGTTCCCTTTGTTAAGGATTCGGCTACGTTCTCGGCATACTGACGCCAGACGCTGCAACGTAAGAACAGAGTGTCTCCGTCTTTCCATTCATTAGTCGCTTTGTCGAGCATTCGAGTTGTTGAAGCAACTGTGAATGAAGCGACAGCTTGGCCATTTGGAGTAAAGCGCAGTTCTGGATCACCGGTTAGGTTTCCAATAACTGTTACTACAACGTCTCCTTGTGCCATTTCGTCCCTCTACTTCACGTCGAGACGCATGACTTTAGTGCGAAGCACTGATTCATTAAGTCCCAACTGACGATCGAGTTCTGCAACTGCTGCTGGTGAGCAATTGATGTCTAGTAGGGCGTAGATTCCATCACCCTTTTTATTTATTTCGTAAGCCAAACGGCGACGACCCCAAATATCGACTTTGCCAACTGTGCCGCCATCGGTCTTGACTACGTTAAGAAACGCATCAAGTGATGGTGCAACTGTTCGCTCTTCGAGCTCGGGATCGAGAATTACTACAACTTCGTAGTGACGCATACTGATACCCACCTCCTATGGACTAATCGGCCACGGTCTTTCCGTGGCAGGAGGGATCAAGAACCTTTAGTCTAGGGCATTTTTGTAGGTCCAAAAAACCTTGTGCACAGGCACGAGCGGGACTGGAATTGGATTTGATTGGGCGGACGAACCCAGGTCTACCAGGCCAAGTACCCTTAAATCATGGGAAATATTGCTATTGGGTCACATGTTGGAGGCGATGACCCCATCGCAACTGCCAAGGATATGGGCTTGGACCATATCCAGATCTTCCTGGCCGACCCACAGGGCTGGAAGGGGTCAGTTTTCCCGCACGCGGATGGCGCCGAAGGTCTTAAAGCTAGCTCGGAGGCAGCAAACATAGGCATTTACGTGCATGCTCGGTACATCATTAACGTCGCTACAACCAATAACAAAGTTCGAATTCCTAGCCGCAAAATTCTTCAAGCGGATGTGGACGCTGCTGCTGCGGTTGGTGCCAAAGCCGTAATTGTTCACGGCGGGCATGTAACCGATGGCGATGACCCACAAGCAGGAATTGATAACTGGGTTAAAGCATTAGCTCAGTTAGATATAAAAGTTCCAGTTTTAATTGAAAATACTGCTGGTGGTAAAAATTCCATGGCTCGAAGATTGGAGTCCATCAAAGGACTTTGGGGCGCAGTTGGTGACACTGGAGTTGGATTTTGTCTAGACACGTGTCATGCGCATGCTGGTGGAATTGATATGGCAGAACTTGCAGACACGATTCTTGGAATCACCGGGCGCATTGACCTGATTCATTGCAACGACAGTCGGGACTCATTTGATTCTGGAGCTGATCGTCATGCAAATCTTGGCGAGGGTTCTATTGGTATGGACAACATAATCAATTGTCTAAAAACAGCTAAAGCACCGATTGTTTTGGAAACACCATTTGAAGGCGTCTCCGCCGATTTAGAACTTCTGCGTAAGTCGCTGTAAATCTAAATCCCATTAGACACCCATATCCCTAGGTAGATTGAATACGTGCAGGTTCGCCAAATAAGTTCCGAGAAGCACCTGTCATACATTGCAGGTCGTTCGTCGGTGTCCTTTTTACAAACACCTGCCTGGGGTAAATCTAAAGCTGGCTGGACTTCACAATCACTAGGTTGGTTTGCTGGCGAAGAACTTGTCGGAGCTGGATTAATTCTGTTGCGCAAAGTTCCAAAAGTAGAGAAGTATCTTGCGTATCTTCCGGAAGGACCGGATTTAGATTGGGCCAACAGTAACGAAATTGAACACGCACTCAATGCGCTAATCGTTTTTGCCAAAGACCGCGGAGTATTTCAAATCAAAATGGGTCCGCACACTTGGGTTCGACGTTGGCATGCCGAAACCTTGAAAGCCGCAATTGCCGAAGAGTCAGCAAAAGTCATAGGTGAAGTTAAACCTGATGAAGTGAATCAATCAGGCGTTGCGTTACTAAGCCAATTAAAAACTATGGGCTGGAAACAACGTAAAGCTGAAGCTTCTGGATTTGGTGATTACCAACCCCGTTTCGTTTTTCAAATTGATCTTGCCGGCAAAACTGAAGACCAAATTTTCGAAGGCTTCAATCAGCAGTGGCGAAGAAATATTCGCAAAGCCGAAAAAGCAGGTGTCACAGTTCGTCAAGGTACGATTTCCGATTTCGAGATATTTCATATTTGCTATGTCGAAACTGCGAAGCGTGATCACTTCACCCCGCGCTCGCTTTCCTACTTCCAAACTATGTGGACTGCAATGCGCGAAGAAACAATCGAGCGAATCTCATTGATGGTTGCAACACATCCCGATCATGAAGGCGCGATTGCGGCAACCACTATGACTCGGGTGGGAAATCATTCTTGGTATTCATACGGTGCTTCTACAACTGCTGCCCGGGATTTACGTCCGAGTAATGCCATTCAATGGGAAATGATAAGGACTGCGCTTAGCGAAGGGGCGGACATCTATGACATGCGCGGCATCTCTGACACCCTAGATTCCAATAATCATTTGTTTGGATTGATTCAATTCAAGCTTGGAACTGGTGGGTACGCGCAAGAATATGTGGGTGAATGGGATTATGTACTTTCGCCGATCTGGGCCAAGGCCTTTGATGCCTATATGTCGAGGCGGAGATAGCAAATGACATTTTCGCTCAAAGTTGATGCAACTAAATTTCGGAGTCATTTGGTTTCGGTAATGAATAGTTATGCCACTGCTGGTGCCGAATTAGTTCCCGTGATTAAGGGCAATGGTTACGGTTTTGGTCGAGACGTATTAGCCGGTGAAGCCTCCCGACTCGGATGTAACCGGATTGCAATTGGCACTGTTTGGGAGTTAGGCCAATCACTGGCAGATTTTGCAGGCGAGATTTTGGTTTTGGAGCCATTTAATTCCAGTGATGGATCTGCAGTTAACCAATGGCGCCAACATTTGGAACATAACTCGGATCGGATCATCGTTACAGTAAGCAATTTGGATTTAGCAGCGGTGAGATCAGCTGGCGCTAAGAATGTTTACCTAGAAGGTAAGACTTCGCTATCCCGATTTGGAATACTGCACTTTGATATGCAATCGATCGCAAACTTTAATGATTTAAAAGTTTTAGGACTTTCACTTCATCTACCAATTGTGCAGCCAGCGATCAAAGTTGATGCGACCACAGAGATCTCATCTGCGTTCAATGGCGCGTCTCTTTCGCAAAGCATGACTGATGCTTGGAATTGGATTGTTTTATACGAAGAACTGTCAACTAAATTCTCACTACCAAAGCGTGTAAGCGTTTCGCATGTATCTGAAAAGCAAATTCACTCACTTAAGAAAATGATGCAGAGCTACAACTTTAATCTGGAAATTGAAGTGCGAGTTGGGACTCGGTTATGGCTCAGTGATCCCGGTGCTTTGCAAGCAAGCGGAACGGTTCTTCAAATTCATGAATTGGAACATCGACAATCGGTTGGATACCAACAGATAGATAGTGGCAACAACAGGCGCTTGCTCGTAGTGAGCGGTGGAACAGCACACGGAGTTGCGATGGCTGCGCCAACTAACGCTAGTTCACTTCGCAAAAAAGGTATTGCAATAGCTGAAGGCATTTCACAGGCTGTTGGAAAAGTGCGATCCCCGTTTAGTTACCACGGAAAGAATCTAGATTTTGTCGAACCGCCTCACATGCAAGTCTCAATGTTGTGGAGCAATGACATGACAATCTCTGTGGGTGACACGCTAGATTGCAATGTGAGAAATACAACGACTAATTTTGATTGTGTTGTAGGGCTCGATTAAATATTTGTCTACGGTAAAACGTTCACAACTTTTAGGATGACGTTTGTTCCGGGTAATGACAATGTTCCAACAGAAACTGACTGCTCTAGAACAAACAACGGTAACGAGGCATCTGAGCCAATTTGCAATTCCAGAATTGGATTAAGTCCTGCTGCCTGCAAAGTCGCGATTGCTTGATCAGAAGGTGCTCCTAATAAGTCTGGGACACTCACTGGTGCATTCGGATCAACTGGTGCAACCGATGGACTGGCTGATGGCGATGGGGTTTCGGTTGGGTTTGCGCCGTTTGGTTGTCCAGAAGGTAGGTCTGGGAATTTTTGGATGGGCAAATCCTTGAGTGCGCCCTTCATGTATGCAGTAAAGATTCGAGCTGGAAATGACCCGCCGGTTACAGATCCCATTCCACCGGTTCCAGAAAGCGAAACAGGTTGCCCATCCGGTCCATCCTTTACAAACATCACAGCCGTTGCCAGTTCAGGTGTGTAACCCGCAAAGAGCGCTGACTTGTTGTCATTTGTAGTCCCAGTCTTACCTGCGACTGGGCGACCTAAGTCTCTAGCTGCTTTTCCGGTTCCAACCTGAACAACTTTTTGAAGTGCGTAGGTGACTATATCGGCGACGTCAGTGCTGAAAGCTTGTACCGGTTTTGGATTTAACTTGTAAATAGTTTCGCCTGCACTGGAGGTAATTGACTTTACGTACTCAGGAGAAACCTGCAGGCCGCGGGACGCAAATGTTGCATAAGCGGCCGCAATGTCAACCACGTGTGGGCTCGCAGTACCGAGAGTAAATGCAAGGTTTGGCTCCATTCCTACCGCATCAGCAGGAATACCTGCGCGAATTGCAGCTTCAAGAACGTTTTCACGGCCGATAGATTCCGCTAATTCAACGTAAGCCGAGTTGATAGAACTTTCAGTTGCCTTAAGCAGCGTAACTCGATCACCAAATGATTGACCGCCGTAATTTACTACGACGTAATTATCTACCTTGGTCTTGTTCTTTCCGCTAAATGCAGTTGCAAGTGTTGAACCACTTTCTATTCCGGCGGCTAGAGTAAAGGCTTTAAAAGTTGAGCCAGCTTGCCCAATCATCTGTGTTGCATTGTTCAATTGATTTTCTAGGTAGTCTGCGCCGCCATACATTGCGACAACTTCACCAGTTTCCGGACGCACAGAAGCGACACCAATTCTCAAGCCTTCGATATTTTCTTTGGGGCCTTCTTCAGCTACGGCAAGAATCATTGCATCCTGGGCTTGCTTATTAAAGGTAGTAACTACTCGAAGTCCACCAACATTGATTAGGTCTTCACTTACTCCGTTTTTGTACATTGTCTGTCTGACTTGCTCGACCAGGTGACCTTGCGGACCAGAAAAAGTTTGCGCGGGTGGTTCGGTTAAATACATAGGGAACATAGTCGATGCTCGTTCCTCTTGACTTAGCCATCCTTGGGTAACCATTCCGTCTAAGACATAGTTCCATCTCTGCTCTAATCTGCTGAGATTCTCTTCTGGTGATAAGGCGTTGGGTGCCTGAACAATTGCGGCGAGAAAGGCTGATTCAGCAAGATCTAAGTCCAGTGCGCGCTTTCCAAAATATTGATCGGCGGCACTTTCAATTCCATATGCGTTTCTACCGAAATAAATTGTGTTCATGTAATCGGCCAGAATTTGGTCTTTGCTAATCAAGGTCTCGAGCTTGATTGACAAAATCAGTTCCTTGGCCTTGCGCGTAAGCGTGCGCTCTTGGGTTAAGTATGCATTTTTTGCATATTGCTGAGTAATGGTAGATCCACCACCTGCACCAGCAGCGCCCATGACATTAGTAACTACGGCGCGCGTGATTCCACGGATGGAAAAGCCTCCGTGGTTATAAAAGTCGCGATCTTCGGCGGCCAGCATTGCTTGTTGCGTAACGACAGGGATCTCAGAAAAATCTACCGACACTCGGTTAGCGTCTCCTAGTCGCGCTAACTCGGTCACACCATCGTCATAAAACAAAATTGTGGTTTGCGCGGTAGCAATCTCACTGGCCTGCGGAATCGCCACCACCTTTATGGCGACAGCAATTGCAATTGCAATTGACACGATCCCAAATACTGCAAGTAGGGCAAACTGTTTCAGAGAGGGGATGAAGCGCATGATGCCACGCTTGTTTTTTCGGGGATAGTTTGCCATTCCTCTATTTCAACACATCTCTGGGCTCACGCGGTGGTGTGCGGGGTGCGCCATCGCCTAATACATATGACATGTGGAGATGATTCCAAGAACACAAGACGCAAACTTCAACTACATAAACTCGGAAATGCCCATACTCATAGGCTAAAACCTTCAACTCGCTGCTTGTTTTCACTCTTCCTGAGAAATAGCCAAGGTCATCACCAAAGACATATGTCACATGAACTAGTTCGCTCTTAGCGCACATCGGACACGAGCGTTCAGTCGCTTCGCCATGATGCTTCGCTGCCCGCAATAGATAAGGATCGGCGTCACAAACCTGCTCCCGCAACAATGCGTCGTTTTTGATTTGCTCTAGCACGGCCCTACGTGCCAAAACATAATCTAGAACGTGGCGGGGGCGAACCGGATCTGCCACATCTTCAGCTGGATAAGGAATTGGGCGCGGCGGTTCTGAGCTAATACCTCCAGCCCGGATGCCGGAGATACTCTGATGCGAACCTGGCCTACTCACCAGACAACCTTAAGGCTGTTGCTCCACTGCAGTCGTGGTGACGATTTGATCAAACCCAATTTAGGTGTATTCTTTAGATGTATCATTTCGATACATCGAGAATACCTATTTTACGACTGGGAAGCGCCATGGCTAAAAGATCTGCTGCTCTTGAGCTGGCGATTCTTGGGGTGCTTTCCAAAACTCCACAGCATGGTTACGAACTTCGTAAACGTTTGATTTCCGTCATTGGGCTTTTCAGCACCATTTCTTACGGCGCCCTTTATCCAACACTTAAGTCGTTAGTCGAGCGTGGGCTCCTCATTGAACAGGATGAGGTGGGCACCGGAAAGTATCCAAAGCGGGCCCGCATCACCTATGCCTTGACTGAAGCTGGCCTCAAACACTTCAACGACCTGGTCTCCGACAGCGGACCGGGCGCATGGGATGACGACACTTTTGCGGTTCGTATGTCGTTGTTCGGTCAAACTGAAGTAAGTACTCGAATTCACATTTTGCAGGGACGAAGAAGTCGAGTTGAAGACCGCTTGGCAAATCTCCAAACGAATCTAGCGAAAGGCCGAGAGCGCCTAGATTCTTACACTTTAGAACTTCAGCAACATGGGCTAGATGCACTTGAACGTGAAGTGCGTTGGCTAAATGAACTTATCTCGCGAGAGCAAGCACAGGGGAATGCAGATGGCATTAACCCTCAAGTCTCGCAAGTTAACAACAAGTAAGACTGCAAGAAAAATTCACTGACAACTAGGAGGCTTACAGTGAGTGAAGTTAGAGTAGCGATCGTTGGCGTAGGAAACTGTGCATCGTCGCTGGTTCAAGGCGTTGAATACTACAAAGACGCTGACCCAAAAGCATCAGTTCCAGGACTTATGCATGTGCAATTCGGTGACTATCACGTCAAAGATGTGAAGTTCGTCGTTGCATTCGATGTTGATGCAAAAAAAGTTGGCCAAGATCTGTCAGATGCAATCTTCGCTAGCGAAAACAACACCATCAAATTTTCCGACGTACCACCAACGGGCATAACCGTTCTACGTGGCCACACTTACGATGGACTCGGCAAGTACTACCGCGACATGGTTGTTGAATCAGATGATTCCCCAGTTGATGTTGTGAAAGCACTTAAAGATGCAAAGGTTGACGTATTGGTCTGCTACCTTCCTGTTGGCTCGGAAGAAGCTGCCAAGTTTTACGCGCAGTGTGCAATTGACGCTGGTGTCGGATTCGTAAATGCGCTACCAGTGTTCATTGCTGGCACAAAGGAATGGGCTGATAAATTCACGGCTGCTGGAGTTCCAATTGTTGGAGATGACATCAAGAGTCAAGTTGGTGCCACAATTACCCACCGCGTGCTGGCGAAACTCTTCGAAGATCGTGGCGTAACTGTTGATCGCACCTACCAATTAAATGTAGGCGGAAACATGGACTTCATGAACATGCTCGAGCGTGATCGTTTGGAATCAAAAAAGATCTCAAAGACGCAGTCCGTGACATCACAGTTACGTGACAGAATTGATCCACGCAACGTTCACATCGGACCAAGTGACTATGTCGCTTGGCTTGATGATCGCAAATGGGCATTTGTTCGCCTTGAAGGACGCGCATTCGGTGATGTGCCTTTGAGTCTCGAATACAAACTAGAAGTTTGGGATTCACCAAACTCTGCAGGTGTGATCATCGATGCAATTCGTGCGTGCAAGATTGCGAAAGATCGCGGCATTGGTGGCCCGATTTTGAGTGCGTCAAGTTACTTCATGAAGAGTCCACCAGTTCAATACGACGACACCACATGCCGTCAAGAAGTTGAGGATTTCATTGCAGGTAAGTAACTGCAGGTAAGCAACTGCAGGTAAGCAACTTGCTAGAACCGTGGCGCAACGGGTGTAACTATCACAAAAGCGGCCTCCAGTACTAAGGGCTCCTAGTTCAACTAGGGGCCCTTAGTTTTTTCAACTCCCGGTTTGGCATACCGACAATAGTGCGCGAGTAGAGGTAACGTGAATTACGTGTATCGACCAAGTGTTAAATCGTTTTCGGTTTTGCGACATGCTAATTCACGCGAATTACTTGCGGTTCGGATTTTTGGTCAGGCTGGTGATGGTCTGCTTCAAACTTCCTTAGCAACTTTTGTATTGTTTTCTCCCCAGCGAGAATCAGATCCTAAAAAGATCGCTTTAGCTTTTGGCATACTTCTTTTGCCGTATTCGGTTGTTGCTCCCTTCGTTGGAATCTTTATTGACCGCTGGTCCCGCCGTACTATTTTGATTCGTGCCAACGTAATGCGCGTGCTCACGATGATCGCAGTTGCTGTAGTTATTACTGGAAGTTCGGCCAACGTCAGCTTGGCGGTACTGGTTCTAGTTAGTCTTGGCATCAGCAGATTTGTACAGGCTGCGCTATCCGCTTCGCTTCCCCATGTAGTTGACGGAAATGACCTGGTTCCAGCTAATGCTCTCTTCCCGACCTTGGGAACAACGGCAGCCTCACTTGCAGCCGCACTTGGGATTGCGACTCAAAATATCCTCGGCAATTCTGATTCAATTAATGCAGGTTTGGTTGTCTTCGGTTCGATGCTTGCTGGTATCGCATCATTGATCGCGACTCGAATCACGCCAAAAGACGTTCTTGGTCCGCATCTAGTTGAATCGGCAATGCGCGATGAATTTAGAAACGCATTGACTGGCCTAGCTGCTGGGTTCAAATATATGGTCCGCTCTGGCAGAGCTTTGAGCAGTATGTTTGCGGTTGCGTTTCAGAGGTGGGCTTTTGGTGCGTTAACAGTGCACGCACTGTTGCTCTCACGAAATTCTTGGCATACCAATACCACGGCCGATCAAGCGGTGTTAGATTTTGGGCTTTGTGCTGGTGCTGCTGCAACAGGGGCATTCACTGCTGCAATCCTCAGCACATTCTTACTAAGTGATCGCAGAAATAAGAACAATGCTGCGACAGACCTTTCGCCACATCGCCAATTGCACTTAATTACTGCGATGACAATCGCTGTTGGTATCAGCGTTGTGGTTATTTTTGTTGGCTACCAAGTGGGAACCTTGCCAGCTGTTTGCGCCACTGCTGCCACGTTAGGTTTTGCTGGTCAGTTATTGAAGATAAATGCTGATACAACAATTCAGCGAACCATCGACGATGCACATCGCGGTCGAGTGTTTTCAATCTTTGA
>CANKTT010000028.1 GCA_947486505.1 Actinomycetota bacterium
CGTTATCCATAGTGTCTGGATTTCCAGCTCTGCCGATAGCGCTAATGCGCCCACCTCGAATACCTATGGAACTTACTCGGATACCTTGAATTGCATCGATGATCAAGACATTTGTGATTACTACATCACAAGATTCACTACTTGGCACCGATCGCATGCCAATGCCATCGCGCATATTCTTGCCAAAGCCGATTTGCACTTCATTGTCGAGTTCTCGATCATCAGCTTCAACACGAACTACAAGTTGGGTATCACCTAAGCGAACAAAGTCTCCTTTGCGAGCACCATGTACTGCGATGTCTTGCTGACTATCAGTTAGTTCTTGCTGATTCATGATTCAAATCCCAAATAGCCAAGTGATCGAGCTTTTGCGATTGCAGCATCTTTTGCACCTGGAGCATCGAGTGGTCCGTCAACTAATCCAGCAAACCCGATCAGAATTCGATTTCCAGATATTGGAACCAACTTCACATCGACTTCAATGCCAGGTGGAAAGTCAATATGCTCGCCAGCTGGAATGTGTAGGTGCCTGCCATACGAAGCATTGCGATTAAATCTCAGCCTTGGATTAGCTTCAAAGAAGTGCATATGTGTTGTGACTGAGATTTGAATCTCTGATTCGTTAACAACTGATACCGACACGAGGTCAGGATTAGTTTCATGAGTTATTGGAGCCAACCGCGTAACTTTGCCAGGAACGTCAACATCTTTAGATTCAAAATTAACCATCACTAAACGACGGCCATCGGAGAAAACTGCTTCAACTGCAATTCCACTCAAGAGCGGTCCAACTCCAGGCAATAACTCATCGTCCTTAACTGCAGTCAAACCGGATCGAAGCGCAACGGAATGGCTAGCACCATCGCGGGCGGCTTCGATGACTGCGTGCGAAATCAGTGCAATAGCTTCTGGCTTATTGAGTTTCACACCGCGAGCTCTTCTAGATTGCGCAAGTTGCGCAACATTAAAGATCAATATTCGATCTAGTTCTGAAGGCGTTAGTTCCACGACTTAAACCTATCTTGACCTATTTATGTCGAGGCAATTTTCACTAGCCAAAGACTCGAACGCCACCTAGCCAGGTGCCAACTACTTTTGCTCTGCGGACTTGCATTGGCTCCAAGGCATGAATGTCAGAGTTAAGTACTGCGATGTCTGCCCGCTTTCCAATTGATAGATCTCCCCAAAGGTGTGACTCATTGGCTTGGACCGCAGATCCCATTGTGTAAGCGGTCAATGCTTCGTCCAAAGTTAAGCGCTCGTGTGGAACCCATCCTCCTGGCGGAAATTCTTCGTCAGTCTGTCGAGTGATTGCAACCCCTATTCCTTCCATTGGAACTGGTGAAGTAACCGGCCAATCAGAGCCAAACGAAATCTTGGTGCCACTGCGTAGCAAAGTAGCCATTGGGTATTGACGATCGGCTCGCTCTTGTCCAAGTCGGGGAACAGTCAGTACGACCTGTTCATTAGCAAGTTGCGCCCACAGTGGCTCAAAGTTTGCGATCACATCCAATTCTTTAAACCGTGGCAAATCTGCTGGATCAATTAACTGGGAGTGCGCAATTACTGGGTTGATTAAATTGCCGTGCACATTTCGAGCATGTTCAAATGCATCCAATGCATTTCGAATTCCAGCATCACCAATTGCATGGATGTGTGCTTGGAATCCGCTTTTTACCACTTCGGCTACCGCCTCAATCAATTCTTCACGGCGCCAGTTTGGAATGCCTTTGCTAGGGCAGTCACAGTAATCTTCAAGAACTGCCGCAGTGCCACCTTCAAGAATTCCATCAGCGAAGAACTTAACAGTGTTCCCGGTAATCCATTCAGATGCTTCGTTGTTTACCCGATCTCGTCGCGCTACGTTACTTTCGAGTTTGGTGCGCCAGACACCTTCAGGTTCTGCCAGCCAAGCTAAGTTGACGCGAAACTTTAGAGCGCCAGAGCGAGCCCCTTGTAGCCACGTTTCTAAAGTGTCGTCCTCAACCCAGGCATCTTGGGCCCAAGTAACGCCACAAGACGAAAAGGCATCTGATGCGGCTCGCACGACTTTGTCTCTTTGCTTTTCATCTAACTTTGGCAAAAGTTTGTAGACCATATTCCACGCGCCCCATTCGCGCAAAGTTCCAAGAACGGTTCCGTCTGGTCGCAGAACTATTTCGCCGTCTAGTGGCTGAGGTGTTTCGGGCGTTATTCCCGCAAGTTCCAATGCCTTGGTATTGACCCAAGCTGTGTGGTAATCCATGGCGCGAAGCACTACGGGACGATCTGGAACTATTTCATCAAGCCACTTAGCATCAAATTCGCCACGAGGCGCCAAACTTGGATCGTAGCCTTCACCACGCACCCACGGAGCATCAGGATTTTCATCTGCCCAAGTTTTAATTGCTTCTAAAAGTTGTTCAAGTTTTTCTGGTCCGCGAACGGGTGCAAACAAAGTTTCGGTACCACCAAAAACTGGGTGCGCATGTCCATCACCAAAACCTGGTAATAACGTGGCACCCTTTAGATCAATTTTTTCATCTGCCTGCAGCGCTAGGGCCTCTGCACCGTGAGCAACGATGACGCCATCAGATGCTGCAATCGCATCCGAAGACTCATTCTCATTGATCCATACTTTGCCGTTGTGCCAAACCGTTGTAGCCATTTTTCCCCTACCGAATTACGAAAAGTTGATACTGATACTTTTCCAGATTTTCTTGCATGCGGGGTAGGAAATCCAATACAAACTTAGATCTGGGAAAGTCCGTAGGCCACTGCATATCTGTGGCCTAGTTTCCCCGCAACATTCCCGCGGCCAATTCCTTTAATACCTGGAATGGCGCCGATAACTGGGAGCAATTCGTCATCAGCAACGGGTCCGCCGACCACGACTACATCTAGATCTTTGGAAATCCCAGTTCTAGCTTCCAGACTTCTAACCAGCCGTGACACATTTAGTCCGATTGCGGCTTGCTTTAACCCTTGACGCATTATCCGCCATTCGGCAGGCTGTAAGTTCTGTCCGAACGTGAGAAAACCTGCCGGCCCTGGCGTGACTAACGAACCCATCGCAGATGTTGGGTATGGCGTCGCATCCGAAACAAAAGTCTTATTTCCATCCTCGGAGAGTAAAACCTGAGGTGATTCGAGTCTTTGCGCCGGACCGCGCTTAATCCAGTCCGCAGCTCCGCGTGAAGTATTGAGAGCGAATGCGACCGCAGCTGTTAAGAGTTCACCTGCACCTGCTGCAGATATTTCAATTTCGGAAATCAAATCAATAGTGCCACCACCAATATCTAGGATGACAGCATCTGCGCTTACACCTGGCGTACTTTTCGTACCGATTCGAGCAGCAGAACTCTCCGATTCTGCAACAAAGACTGGAACGCCAAACATTGCGGTTAAATCAACATCTGAGTTAAAGCTGTGTGGTGAAAGTTGCGCTAGGGCTAAATCTCGAGTGTGGCCCACTTGCCGTAAACCCTTATCGGCTAAAACTTTTGTAATGTCAAAAGCCCAAATGTCAGAAGTGCTGACTGGTTCTGCAATTGATATTTTTGAAACATCACCAATAAGTGAATTCTCAATTCTGATCATTGCTTCGAATAGTCCAGTTCTAGAGCCGTCAACCCAATCAACAAATCCGTCGTTATCGTGATTTGATTCTTGAGATTCTGCGAAAAGTCCAATCAATGCCGTGCGTTCATTTTTAACCCAGCGCACAATTTCATTCAATGGGCTTGCATCAATTTCTGAGAGCTCGAGCGCAGAACGAAGAGCCCAAACATCTGTTGCAATCTTGAGAGATGAGTTCTGTGGTCTTACTTCTAGAAAAAGTTGCTGCGCCGCATACGCAACGTCAGTATCCACACCATCAGCAATAGGAATGCCCACACTTAGTCGCTTAGCAACCAACACAGCTTCATCATCAGCAATAACTGCGCCAACAACATTTGAGCCACGTTCTAGTTCCCGATTAATAGTCGCAGCTGCTGAATCGAATCCAAAACCACTTGGCACGATTGCAATCAATGGAACGCTATCTCGCGTTGTTTGCGTGATAAGCCAGGGTTCACCGATTGCCCAACCATCACCAACAACGCTTTGATTCGCAGTCTGTAGAATTTGCAAGCGTCCAGTATCAGGCAATGGTTCATGAATAGTTGAAGTCGAGGTTTCTACCGGCTGCCATGGGGCCACAACCACTTTTTCAACGACAAGTTGGTTTTCGCGCTGCAAGCTTTGTAAAAGCGAAACTGCTGCCTTGATTGCGGGTTCTGAACCCTTCATGCCTCGGGTGGGTCTGCGATCCCAAGCGATCGGTTCACTACCTGAAGAGATCACAATCTCCGTCGTGGAATTACCGATGTCGATTCCAGCAACGAGTCCCATAAGAACTATTTTGCTGCTAAACCGCGACGAGCATAAACATCTGCCGCTTGTCTAAAAAGTTCAGCATTCTTTTCTGCACCCTGATTCGATAACTCTTCAGCAATTTCTACTAACTGCGCCGGCGTTGAGCGCCCAGGACGCAATGCATCGTAATAACCCATAACCAACTCATCTGAAAGGGAAGTTAGCTCGGCTGCGCGAAGAAAGTTTTCAGCTAATTGTGGATTGCCATTGTCTCTGGCGACTTGGGCTTGCTTAGCCAAAGTTTCAGGATGAATTCTGACATCGTCAAGCGTTATGTCTCCGCGTCGAATTGACTCAACAGTTACATCAGAAACGTTCTTGCCTGAAAAACCCTTTTGCTCACTCATAACTATCTAAGCTCCATCTCTTCAGGTTCATTGCTATTAACGCACTCTCGCTCAATTGCCACCAGTGAAACCACTTTGGTGTGGTAGCGCGCTTCGATTGCCTCGTCTGAGTATGGATTTCTAACCGGCTCAGGAGTTGCACCCTTTGCATGGCGACCAGCATTAATTCCCATCATGCGATACAGCTCGCGTGTGATAGTCGGTGCGACTGAATACAGTTCTAGGTTTGCCAGCGGTGCAAGATCTCTGCGATGAATCAATGCGGTACCTTTTGCCTGTAGTCCAACGCTGACCCCTGATCCAGAAAGTCTCGCTGCAGTAAGCCCAATCATTCCTAAATCCAGAGTGTCGTTGATTCTGACAATTCTTCCAGTGCACCCTTCTTCTTCTAGTCCTGCGAGCACTTCTGATATTGCGTCAGCAAGACTCAGTCCAGACAGTGTGATCCAGATGTCTTTGCCAGTAGCAGGTGAGACTCCAATGACAACATCGCGCGGATCGTAACTTGTCTCTGCAGCACCAGTCGCGAAAATGTTCTTGTTCTCGAAGGCTTGCTGTTCGGCGAGCAAGTCTGAAACTGAACGCTGTTGGCGAATCGTGTCGATTTCTACTTGTCTTGCTCTAGTTGGTTGATACCCAGTTCCTGGTCCAGAATATTCATTTGGATCAGTAACCAGCGAAAGCACGTTCATTTCCTCATCAAAAATTGCTGAGGTTTGTAGATAGTCACCAGCAACCCGAGCCTTAAGCATGTCAAGACACCTTTGAGCTTCTAGATCAAAGCCATTTTCCGCAAGCGCGGCAATAACGTCGAGCATCGTGACGTTGGTTTCCATGATGGTTCGGGCTGCCGTTAAGGGAAGCATTAAGTCGCCAGCCGAAATGTCTTTTGAGCCAGCTGCATCGATGGCTTCTTCCGCCCATTCCTGCGAGAAGTCTCCAAGTCCGAGCCAGGAATAAACAGCAGTAACTGCTTCAGTAGCTCGGCGCCTAAGTCGTTCAACTTCGACTTCGTCAGCAGTTCGAAGTCCGCCGTCTACACCCCAGTCACGTTGCATGGCCAAGAAATCATCAATGTCTTCCGAGTTCCACTGGCTTGGGCCGAACATATTGTCGTAGCGCTGGATAGAACCAAACCCACTATTAATAAAGTCAGATCCGCCGATAAAGATTGGATGCGTGCGAGACGTTCGCCTAACATCCGACTCACTCATCAAGGCATCATTTCCAGTGCAGGCTTCTAAATTGCGCAGCATTACCATGACGTTTTCTGCCATTAATGACCGAACACCGCCTGGCACAGCGCCTGCTACTGCAGCAGAATCGATGCCACCATTCTGTACACCTTGAGCGCCAATTGCTCGAGCTAGTGCGACACACCGTGCTTCGAGATAAAACATGCTGCACTTTTCAGCGCCACCCATGAGAGCTTCAGATCCGCCACCAGAAGTAACTCGCATCTTTATGCCGCGACTTGCATACGCACTTGTTAAAAACGCTTTTGACCAAGGAGTGTCATCACCGTCGATAAAGATTTGCTCGGTTCCATAAAGCGAAACGGTTTCAGCATAGGAAACCAAGCCTCGCATGCCTAGTGCAAGCTCTGCTGATTCTTCGACTGAACATTGGACTAAGACGCCGGGGGAGCCAACAGCTGCGCCAATTGAAACGGCAACGGCATTTGATGGCGCATCGGCGGCCACTGGGACCGTAGTTTCAAGTTCGCGAAAACCAAAAGCAGCTGCAGTTGCAGCATCTGCAGCCAGCAAGAGCGGATCGTCGGATCGGTTGGTTACATGCGCTTGATTACTTGGAGTCCGGCGTGCCCGCATTTTTGTCATTGCGATAACAAGTTCTGCAGCACTTAGCCATGAAAGAACCGCAGCAAGTTTCGCAGGTGTCATGCCAGCGGAAAGCCGCACAATGTCTGCGCGAGAATGATTTGGATCAACCAGCCTTCGAGCAAAGTCAATGTCTGCAATTGCCATTGCTTCTTGGGCAACGCCTAGATCTAAACCATGGCGAGCAATGAATTCATCTATTGAGTCGAATTCAGATTCAGCACGACCATCCATTTCAACAATTCGGTTATCTCGAATAGTTAGCGATGGTTTTGGATCGTTTAAACCGTTAAATGCAACTAAACCAAGTTCAGGTGCAGGAGTAGCAAAGCCATCTAAATTGACCCGCTGTTCATTCATGAACCGAAAGCGGCCAATCGGTTCTCTGTTAGTCATGCGTTACAAGCTCGCTTAAAGACTTCAATTCCAGCTTCAGCACAAATCTGGTCCTCATCCCATGAGCCGCCACTTACTCCTATCGCTCCAACAACTCGATTGCCATCCCAGCACGGAATACCACCAGCAAATGCGATGTATCGACCATTGCCGTTTGCACTCATGCCAGGCAAGTCACCATCAGGAGCAACTCGACTTCGCAAGTCACCAGTATCAATTCGATTCGTTACCGAGGTGTATGCCTTATCAACTGCCAAATTAGGTCCAGCTAATTCAGCGCCGTCCATTCTTTGGAAGCTCAGTAAGTTAGCGCCAGCATCCAACACTGCAATTGACATCGGGGCGTTGATTTCAATTGCCTTAGCCTTTGCAGCATTGGTCATTTCGATCGCTAGTGCTAAATCGATTTCCATACGTTCAACTCTTGGCATTACTTACCCTTCTGATAGTCGTGCCATTGCGCTGCGCGAGCTCGCATTTTTTGATGCATACCCTGCATGACGTTCACATTACCCAAATAATCTTTGGCAACTTTAGCCACCATGGTGTAATTCGTATCAACAACATTAGCTACGGGTGTGAGGGCTGTTTGGGATACAAACTGATAGCTGTCCAACGAGGATTGACCAGTTAAATCGCTGACCCAATGCACCATTTCAGAATGCGCAATTCGAAACGCATCTTCGAGCGGCTTGGTGGATCCAGTTGTCATGATGTGGTCATCAGATTCGATTCGTGGCCAAGGGGTTGGACTTCCTTTAATGAGGTCCAAAATCAAAACGGTATCCATGGCGGTTTCAACTGCAACGCCACAAGTTTCGCCCTCACCTTGACGAGCGTGACCATCACCGAATGAAAACAGTGCACCATCAACATTGACGCCGAGATAACAAGTAACACCAGCACGCATCTCTGGAGTATCCATATTTCCACCCCAGTTACCGGGAGTGAGGGACGATCTAACTTCACCAAGTGCTGGGGCGACACCAACAGTTCCATGCATTGGATCAAGTGGAAGGGCTGCTGTGAATTTTGTATCAGCAGCGGCGTAACGTACAAGTCTCTCTTGCAAATCTAATTCGTAAATCCAAGTTCGCTCCAGTAGTGCAGGCTGCAAAGTTGCGGTCGTAGGAGTTGAAGTGAGAGCGCCGAAGAAAGGCACGGTGGTACTTACGCCCCAAGCCTCACGCGGCTCAATTGAAATGAAGTGAACTGCCAAAGTGTCACCTGGTTCGGCACCTTCAACATAAAACGGGCCGGTTTGTGGATTCAAAAATCTTGGATCGCAAACTTGCGTTGACATATCGCTGGCAGATTTAACACGCCCGCCAAAGCAATCAAAAGACCAAGAATCAATTATGGTTCCTGGCTTAACACTGATTACTGGTTCGCGTCCGCCAAAGGTAAATGTGTGAGTCGCTGGATCGGCATCTTCGTCAGGGGACCAGTTACAAACTTCAATTTCACTTGTCATGCCTTTATTCTTGTGGATTTAACTTGCTGACACCTTCCAATTGCTGAAAAGAATTTGCCCACAAAACAAAAACTGGGTGCCAGCAATGCTGACACCCAGTTTTTGTTGAACACTATGCGCGTTCGTGAGCTTCGTCCATAGTCGTACGACCAATTTCTTCGTAGATTTCTGGATGCTTTGACTTAACCCATAGGGCGTAAAGCAAACCAAAGATCAAAGTTCCTGCAATTTCGTAAGGCAGGTACTTAACCATTATTGACTGTGACTGATTGCCAGCGGCAAACGCTAGGTTGCTAAAGAGCAGGCTTAGTACGTAGACCATGCCTGCCGCACCAACAAGTGGCGCAACCAAGGTAGTTAATACATTACCCTTGTGCTTCTTCTTGCCCCAGAAGTATCCAACTACTGCAAAGGAGCAGATTACCTGAACCGTCAAAATGAACGCAGTTCCAACTAGTGACGGCACTGTGTAAATCACGTAGTAAGGCAACAACGCAGGGTCTGAAGTTGCACCTTCAACCGATGGATCTGAAGTCCATGCAGTTGAGAAGGTTGCAAAGAGCATAACCATCACGATGTTAAGTACTGTTACAACGGTTGACGCAACTGCTGGTGACTGATGTGTTGGGTGAGTGCTCGAAAGCTTGTTGCGCATACCAGCAAACGGAAGTTCACGACCAAGTGCAAACAAGTAACGAGAAGCAGCATTATGGAATGCCATGGCACAAGCGAATGATCCGATTACCAACAACACTCGGTACGAACTATAAGCAAATGAGCCAAGATTTTCTTGTACTGGAACTAACCAAAGATCAACCGGGTTACCAGTTGAACCACTAGCAACTTCGACCGTAGTCTTCGCGCCATTTGCCACGACAGCCATCCAAGACACGAATGTGTAGAAAACACCAAGTCCGATTACGGCCATCATTGTTGCGCGAGGAATCACGCGCTTTGGATCTTTAGATTCTTCACCGTAGGCAGCTGTTGTCTCGAAACCAATCCATGACCAGAATGCAAAGAAGATACCAAGAGCAGCAGTACCTGCAGCAACACTTGAACCAAAGGCACCTGCTTCAAGGTTAGCGAATGCCGCCAATGGTGCAATAGTTTCAGAAACCATAAAGCCATCAGGTCCACCCTTAACGGCAACACTGATTGCAAATGCAACTAGGAGCACAACTTCGGCCACGAGCGTTACACCAAGTACGACAGCGGCAACTGAGATATCAAAGTAAGTCAATACCCAAATCAGGATCATGCCGCCGATTGCAATAATTAACCAGTTGACATCAATACCTGCCATTTTGCTCAAGGTGTCTGACGCGAAGAATGCGAAACCACCAATTAAGGTGCCTTCAAAAAGAATGTAAGCGATGGTTGCTAGCAAGCCAGCGGCCATACCCCAAACTTGTCCTAGACCCTGTGAGATAAATCCGTAGAAGGCGCCCGCTGTAGTAACGTGCTTGGCCATTGCGGAGAAACCGATTGCGAAAATCGATAGCACAATGGTTGCGAACAAGAATCCCGCTGGAACTCCAATTCCGTTACCGTAGCCAGCTCCAATAGGAACGTTAAAGCTCATCGCAGTGATCGGTGCAGCATTTGCTACTGCCATAAACAAAACTGCCGTTAAGCCAACAGCACCTTTGCGAAGGCCTTTTTGGCTTTCGTTATTTGTCGACATGCATTCGACCCTTTCGTTGTAACACCGAGGAGTTCCCGACGTTTCTCACCTTGCCCGTGGGTGACCTGAGTCGCACGGTTGGAATGACTTTGCCAGAAACTGAACACCAAAACAACGGAATTGGAATAGTTTCTTAAACTTTTTTGGTTAACAAAGTTTCAATTTTGGTATAAAAATCGCAGATAGGCCACGCAAAACGGACATATCTGCCCATTAATCCTTATTTTTATTGGGTTTTAGATGTTAAACCAAAGTTCAACCAAAAGTTACTAAAAGGTATGGTCATTTGGTCTATTTTTATGTAGTGTTTGATTTAGGAAAGCGTCACGCGAAATGCGCGAGAGATTGAGAAAGGATTCGGGATGACACAGGAAAACACGTCTGCACCTGAATTCGACTACGGCCTTTTCTCATACGACTCCAAAGAGCAGATGCTGGAAAAGTCAAAAGAGTTTTGGAATCCGGGCAAAACCCAATTCTGGATTGATTCCGGTGTCCCGTTAGTTATTGATAGACGCGAAGAGTATTTCATTTATGACATGTCAGGTAAGCGCCTGATTGATGCGCATTTGAATGGTGGAACTTACAACCTGGGTCACCGAAATCCTGAAGTTGTCCAAGCTGTAACAATGGCAATGCAACATTTTGATATTGGTAATCACCACTTTCCGTCGCTGGCACGAACCGCTTTAGCTGAAGCCTTGATCAAATCTGCTCCAGCTGGACTATCAAAAGTTATTTACGGTTCGGGTGGCGGCGAAGCAATTGACATCGCACTTAAGACTGCGCGTCACGCAACCCAAAAGCGCAAGATTGTTTCCATTATTAAGGCATACCACGGTCACACTGGACTAGCTGTTGGAACTGGCGATGATCGTTTCTCAAAGCTATTTCTTTCAGATCGCCCGGAAGAATTTCCACACGTTCCGTTTAATGATTTAGAAGCAATGGAAGACGCACTTCGCGACCGAGATGTCGCCGCGGTAATCATGGAAACTATTCCAGCAACTTACGGTTTCCCACTTCCGAATCCTGGTTACCTAGAAGCTGTTAAGAAATTGTGCGAAAAATACGATGCACTTTACATTGCAGATGAAGTACAAACCGGCTTGATGCGCACCGGCGAACTATGGGGAATCACTAAGCACGGAATAACCCCAGACATTTTGGTTACTGGTAAAGGTATTTCTGGTGGTCTTTATCCAATTGCCGCGGTCCTAGCTACCGAGAAAGCTGCGGGCTGGCTTAACGAAGATGGCTTTGGTCATATCTCAACTTTTGGTGGTGCTGAACTTGGTTGCATCGCAGCGCTTAAAACTTTGGAAGTCTGCTCCCGTGAAGAGACACGTTCCATGGTTCATTACATTGCTGATTATGTCGGTCAGCGCCTAGCTGCAATACAGGCAACTTACCCTGATTGGTTTGTTGGCATTCGCCAAAACGGTGTAATCCTAGGCTTGGAATTTGCTCACCCCCAAGGTGCTAAGTATGTAATGCGACACCTATATGAAAATGGGGTTTGGGCAATCTTCTCAACTCTTGATCCACGAGTACTTCAGTACAAACCAGGTATTTTGTTGAAGCCTGAAGTTGCCGAAGAAATGCTAGACAGAACGGAATTGGCAATCGGAAAAGCGTACGCCGAAGTTCGCAACGAGCGCAGGTCAGCATGAGTGAAATGACGTTTGAGCCGTTAATGGTGGAACCAGCTGGTGTTCCACGGGGCCGCGCAATGGTGGAACGGGCAGATTGGGCAGCCCGTGCCTATGCAAAGTACGACATCGCAACGGTCAACCGCATTGTTGATGCAGCTGCATCCGCGCTGGCAACAAGAGCACAAGAATTCGCGCGCGATGCTGTTTCCGAAACTGGATTTGGTGTTGTTGAACATAAAGTTCTAAAGAACATTGCTTGCTCAACTGGAATCGTCGAGACTTACCGTGGCCAAGATTTTGTTTCGCCAGAGATTGATGAAGTTAACAAAATTGTTGCAATACCTCGCCCTGCTGGCGTGATTTTGGCACTTACGCCGTCAACAAATCCGGTTGCTACAGTTTCCTTCAAAATTATTTTGGCCTTGATGACGCGCAACTCCATCATCATTAGCCCACACCCAATGGCAAAGAAAGTTTGTGTCGCTGCTGCTAAAGCTATGGCTGAAGCTGCAGTTGCTGCCGGGGCCCCAGACGGCATCATCCAAATTGTCGAAGACCCTTCGATTCCACTTATCAACGCCCTAATGACTGATGAGCGAACAGATGTAGTTGTGGCAACTGGTGGAACCCCTGTTGTGCGGTCGGCATACCGAAGTGGAAATCCGGCAATTGGTGTTGGACCTGGAAATGTTCCAGTTCTTGTTGATGCCACAGCAGATCTAGCAAAAACAGCAGCTCGAATTATTGAAAGCAAGGCATTCGATAACTCGATTCTTTGCACCAACGAAAGCGTTGTAATTGCCGAAGAAGCAATTGCCGACAAATTGCTCGCAGCATTTGCTCGCGAAGGTGCATATGTATTGAAAGATGAAGAGCGCGATGCCGTGCGCAACACCGTTTTTCCTGAAGGTCACTTCAATACCAAGATGGTCGGCAAGGATGCCGTCTGGATTGCCGAAAAGGCGGGCATCAAGGTTCCAGCTAAAACTAGAGTTTTAGTCGCACCCTTTGATCTAGTGGTTCCCGAAGAACCTTTAGCACACGAAAAATTGTGCCCAGTCTTAGGTTTCGTCCGAGTGCCTACGGCAACCCGTGGAATAGATATTGCTCGCGCAATCCTACGCATAACCGGTGCTGGTCACTCGGCTGCGATTCACAGCGCAAACCCTGAGTTGATCATGATGTTTAGTGCAGCAGTTCCCGTATTGCGAGTTTCGGTAAATGTTGGCAATAGTCTTGGCGCTTCTGGGATTCAAACCAATTTAGCTCCGACTATGACTATCGGAACTGGTTTTGCTGGAAGATCTTCAGTTGGTGAGAATTTACAGCCGAAGCATTTGATCAACTACACGCGCTTGGCGTACAACGCTGATGCACGTGAAGTGATGCCGTCATTTGCAGGTTTGTATCCATGGCTGAGTCCAAGCGGCCCAGTTCCTTCGTACCCAGTTGCATCTAATGAAGAAAATTATGGAACTGGAAATTCCTATCGCCACCGCGAGCCGATAACCCAAGACGTTGCTGAATTGCGAGACGAAATCCGCAAGTTGATAGTCGAAGAACTTCACGCATTGATCAAGAACTAATCAGAGAAGAGATACAAATGGCAGAGCTAAGGTCGTTCATCTACATCGACCAAATGCAACCTCAAACCATGTGCTACCTAGGTTCATGGGTAAAGGGTGCTTTGCCACGCGCAAACATGGCAGCCCAGGTTATTGAAGTGGCACCAGGTCTGGACATCGAAGCTCTGACTGACGTGGCACTCAAGCATGCAAATGTCCAGGCTGGAATTTTGTTTGTGGAACGAACTTTCGGGTACCTAGAGATCCACGGCCCAACTGAAGAAGTTCGAGCTGCGGGACAAGCCGTACTCGCAGCCTTAGGGTCAACCGAAGCGGAAGCAACAAAACCGAAAATCTTGGCCTCACGCGTAGTGCCATCGGTTGACCAACAACATGCATTCCTTATAAATAGGAACAAAGTTGGTTCCATGATTTTGCCAGGTGAATCGCTTTACATCTTGGAGGTCCAGCCTGCTTCATATGCGATCTTGGCAACCAATGAAGCTGAGAAAGCTACTGACATCAAGGTCGTTGACTATCGAATGATTGGTGCAACAGGACGCGTTTATCTCTCCGGTAAAGAAGCAAATGTTCGGGCCGCTGCAGAAGTTGCCGAAAAAGTCTTGAGTGAACGCTAATGTCCGCTGATAATGAAATGCTGCGATCGCTAGTTCGCGAAGCATTACGTGATGCCCTCGGTGGAGCCGATGGCATTCGCGATGTCGCGAAAGCACTTTCAGGGCAAAGTCAACAAACTATGAAAACTGCGCAAGTAGTTGAAGTAGTGTCATTAAGCAGCAATTCGGATGTGACTAAATTTGTAAATCGCGTCCTTGACCTGGCGTCAGACTCAAAAACCTTAAACGCAATGCGCCAAGGCGAACTAGTTTTTCAGCTAGGCAATTCACCATCGAGCCATAGCAATCATGATTCCGGTACTACCCGGATTGAAAAAGGTGCGGTAACCGAATCAACAATCAGAAAAGCTGCCGAGTCGGGATCAACTTTGATCGTGGCTCGGAAGGTGGTCGTAACATCACTTGCGCGCGATAAGGCGCGTGATTTGGGTGTGACGATCATTAGAGAAGGTCAACAA